>JALUXI010000269.1 GCA_027019045.1 Piscirickettsiaceae bacterium
AATTGGTACTTGAAATGGTATCAGCCTAATAATGCCACTCTTGTCGTGGTGGGAGATGTGGATCCTGATGAGGTGAAAGATTTAGCCGAGACCACTTATGGGCAGTATCGACCAGGCCCCATCGTTCCGCCCAAACCACAAACGGAAATTCCTCAAGAAGGGCCAAGACGCATTGTGCTGAAGGAGGCAACGGAGATTCCGACGGTGATTTTTGGCGTACATGTGCCGAGTTTACCCAATGCGAAAACGGATGAGGAAAAACAGGAGGTCTATGCCTTGTCTGTGTTGGCAGCGGTTTTGGATGGAGATGACAGTGCAAGATTAACGAAAAACTTAATTCGCAAACAGCAGATTGCCCTATCAGCAGGGGCAGGCTTTGATGAGACTAGCCGCTTGCCTCCGCTGTTTTTAATGGAAGGGTCACCCGCCAAAGGGCATACGGTGAAAGAGGTGGAACAGGCACTGTGGCAACAGATTGAACAGTTGCAAAAACAACCGATTTCACAAACGGAGTTGCAGCGGGTGTTGGCTCAAGCGGAAGCACAGTATGTGTATCAGCAGGATTCAGCGATGGGACAGGCGATGCTGCTTGGCTCATTGGTCAGTGTGGGTTTACCAGCCGATACCTTGGATCACTGGGTAGAGCATTTGCGAAAAGTCACGCCTGAACAGATTCAAGCGGTGGCGAAGAAGTATTTCAGTCGTGAGCAAGTGACGACAGCGATTTTATTGCCCAATGGACAAAAAGCACGACCACAGTCGAGTGAGTTACCGATGGGAGGAGGGTTACGCTAATGAGAATTTTATTTTTAGTTTTAAGTTTTGTTTGGGTGAACCTTGTGCAGGCTGCCCCGCTGAATATTCAGACTTGGCATACCTCGAAGGGAGCCAAGGTCATGTATGTCCATGCTCCTGGGATTCCGATGGTCGATATGCAAGTGACCTTCGATGCGGGTTCCGCCCGAGATGGTCAGCAGTGGGGCGTGGCGAATATGACGGCTGGATTGCTGAATGCGGGAACACCGCACCATACGGAAGAGGAAATTTCAGATACCTTTAACCGTTATGGTGCGCAATATGGCAGTAGTGTGGATCGAGATACCGCCGCTTTTTCGTTAAGAACCTTAACTCGTCAAACCAATTACCAAGCCTCCACCCAGCTGTTTTCTGAAATTCTGGGCTTTCCTACCTTTCCTAAAAATATTTTTAAACGGGAGCAGGCGAATCTGTTGGAAGGGTTAAAGCAGAAAAAGACCAAACCGAGCAGTTTGGCTTCAGACACCTTTTGGAAGTTGGTCTATGGCAAACACCCCTATGCACATCCTATCTCAGGCACGGAAGAGACGGTGAAGGCTTTGAAAGCTGATGATATTAAACACTTTTATCAACGCTACTATGTCGCCAAAAATGCCACCATTGCGATTGTGGGGGATGTGAATTTGGCTCAAGCCAAACGCCTAGCAGAGAAGATTACGCAATATCTTCCTCGGGGCAGTCAGGCAGATGCGATTCCAGAGGTGATGCAAGCGGCAAAAGGGGTGAGTAAAGTCATCACCTTCCCTTCATCTCAAACCTATTATTATTTGGGGCAGGTAGGTGTGAAGCGGGGAGATCCCGATTACTATGCACTGTTTTTGGGAAATCATCTGCTCGGCGGTAGTGGCTTTGCCTCTATGCTGATGCAGACGGTGAGAGAGGAGCGGGGCTTGGTGTATAGCGTCTATAGCTACTTTGCTCCCATGAAGCAACCTGGCCCTTTTGTGATTGGTTTAAGTACCAAAAATGCCAGTGCCAAAGAGGCGGATCAGGTGGTTCAGCAGACGCTAAAAGCCTTTATGCAGGGCAAGTTTAGCGAAGAGAAATTGCAGGCCATTAAAGATAATTTAATCGGGGGCTTCCCACTTAGATTGGATAGTAATCGTAAAATTTTAGGTTATATTGCGATGATTGGCTTTTATAATTTGCCGACAGACTATTTAAAAACCTTCCCTGAAAAAATGGCCTCTTTGACCAAAGAGGAAGTGATTGCCGCATGGCAGAAACATATTCATCCTGAGCAGATGGTCAAAGTCATGGTGGGTCAGCCGAAATAGTTATTAGTGCTACTCGGCTTATTAAAGCGGCAATAATTGCCGCTTTTTTATTCGTCATAGATAAGCGGCCAGAGTGTTTCAAAGAATAAGGTGCGTATAACTCGATGAAAAGTTGGCATTGTCTGTGCTTTATGACTTTTCATGCTAACTAAAGAAAATAGGAATGAAGATGAACTGGAATTTTAAACAGCCAAGTATTTTACGCAGGATGCTCTTAAGTTTTTTAGGTTTTGGTTTGGTCATGGGACTGGTCTTTCCTGTGTTTGCGAGCATTTTTGTGAATTTTAAAGAGGGAATGCTCTCCTGGTTTATTGCTGCTTGTATTGGCGCGGGTTTAATGATGGGGGTGATGTCTTATTGGTTATTGCAAGTGATGCTGCTCAAGCGACTTCAGCGGATTGGTGAAGTGGCTAATGCCATCAGTCAAAATGATATTTCTCACTCATGCACACTAGAAAGTCATGACTTTGTTGGCGAGATGGCAAATAGTTTTAATCAAATGGTCTCAAATCTTAGATTGATGGTGACTAAGATTTCACAGGTTTCAAAGCAGCTTAATCATGTTGCGCATCAATTAAATCAACTCACATCTGAAACCCAAGAGGGCATTGAGAAACAGAAACAGGAAACGAAAAATACTTGCGGAGGAATCGCTGAGATGGCAATATTGATTGAACATATGACAAAGGATACACAGGCGGCTTCTTCGGCTGCTGAAGCAGCTAATCATGCTGCCCATCATGGTCAAGAAGTGGTGAATCTATCGGTAACAGCCATTTCAGAATTAGCAAATGAAGTTGAACAGAGTGCGCAAGTGATTCAACGATTAAGGACGGATAGTGAAACCATAGGCTCTGTTTTAGAAGTGATTAAAGAAATTGCCGAGCAGACTAATCTACTTGCGTTGAATGCGGCCATCGAAGCTGCGCGAGCAGGTGAGCATGGTCGAGGTTTTGCAGTGGTAGCGGATGAGGTCAGAACTTTGGCCAGTCGCACGCAAGACTCAGCCAAACAGATTGAAGGGATGATTATCAGTTTACAAAATGTTTCGCATGAAGCTTATCAAATGATGAGGGCGGGACAGGAAAAAGCCAGTTTGACCGTTAAGGAATCGATAGAAGCAGGAGAGGCATTAGAGCAGATTACAGAATCAGTACAACAAATTGATTTAATGAATAGCAAAGTAGCTCAAGCCGCCAATCAAGAAAAACACCACTCGGAAAGTATTTTAATGAAAGTCAATAGTATTAGTGAAATTTCAGAGGGTGTATCTAAACAAGCAGAAAATACACGCGATTCAAGTAAAGAGATGGAACACTATGCAGAGCAGCTTAATAGCTTGATTCAGCAATTCAAATTAAACTAGTGTTGATTAAAGGCAGAATCATCTTCTTTACGGTTCTCAATTCTAGGTCATAAGTAAGGTTTCATATAAAGATTTAAAAATTTGATAAGGGCGACAGGTGATAAATGTTATATTTGTCTATCCAGAAATGAGAGGCAATGATGATGCTTGATGTGATAAAAAACCTTTGGTTTAGAGATCCAAAAGAAAGACCCGTATACATAAATGATGTAGCTGTTCGCATTCGTGCGGGTATCCTACTTTTTATTCCTATTTATATGAGTTTTACACTCTATGATGCCGTTTACGGAACCCATTGGATTGTGGATGGGAATACAGCGGTTGATACTTATGACACCGATTGGGATGATAATATCATTTATTCTGTTCAAGCGATTAAACGAGCCTACGACTATTCCACTCAAACATGGGTGCTTTTCTACGCCCTCTTTGAAATGATTGCAGGGATGTTTGTTTTCACCTCGCGCTTTTCGCCAACCATCTATATTGCCAGCTTTTTGGCCAGAAAGCAAAAACCAGTTTGGAAGCCATTGGTACCAAAGCGTTTTGCTTGGACGCTGGGAAGTACTTTTATTACAATCTGTCTTATTTTCTTCAATCCAGATGTCTTTGCAGATTGGGTGAATAAGATAGTAGGCAAGGAAGTATTGCCTGACACGGTCAACTATATGTCGCCCTTTATTCCTTTGACGCTAGTCTGGGTATGTTTAGGTTTTATGTGGTTAGAGGCAATTCTAGGTTTCTGCGTAGGGTGTAAAATCCATGCACTGCTGGTTAAGTTGGGTATCTTTAAAGAAGAGTGCGAAGCTTGTAATAATATCGACTGGGAAGAGATTGCTAGAAAGAATAAAGAAAAGCAAGCGCAACGGGCTGCAGAAGGTTCACAGTCTTGATGAATTCAACATTATTGAAAAGATAAAAAGGTGCTGAAAGGCGCCTTTTTTATTCCCTTTTTTAAAGGCAATAAAAAAGCCGACCCGAAGGTCGGCTGGGGGTTTTTCAAAGAAGGGGGCGCTTCTCTGAAAAATTTGGTGCGGAAGGAGAGACTCGAACTCTCACACCAAAGGCACCAGAACCTAAATCTGGCGTGTCTACCAATTCCACCACTCCCGCATATGTGGTGGTCGCACCTGGAATCGAACCAGGGACACAAGGATTTTCAATCCTTTGCTCTACCGACTGAGCTATGCGACCTAAATTTGATTCGGGTATTATATAGACGGGCTTAGAGGCTGTCAAATCAATTTTCAAATTTATTTTCATTTGTCTTGGGGGCAAAAAAGGGACAAATTGGAGACAGATTTGAGCTTGATATCCTTCCTAGGACATAAGGACTACTTCCGCTTTCCTCTTCAGTAGGGGGTGTAAGAAAGAATATTATTGTGTTTTATAGTCGTGGTCACATTCACTTGGGCTGTTGAGCAAAAATGAGCAGCCTGGAGTTGGTAAGAATACCTATTATCATCCAGTGCTAGAAGAAGCGGCTGAAAATGCAATTAGCGGGTTGGGCGAAAGCACTCTACACGGAACAAGAACTGGCAGAACTAGAAACTATCTAGTCACTAAATAAGAGGGGGAGGGGCAAATGTAGAACTTAAGCAAATCTAAAGGGCTCACCACGCCTTGACCGCCTTGTTTTAATACATGGGTATAAATCATCGTGGTTTGCAAATCGGTATGCCCTAACAAGGCCTGAATCGTATGAATATCAGTTCCCGTCTGTAGCAAGTGAGTGGCAAAAGAATGCCTAAAGGTATGCGCACTGACTTTCTTGTGAATGCCGCATTTTTTCTGAACGAGGGTCTTTTGCCAAATGGTTACTTGGAAAAACATATTGCCAACGAATATCTTTATCAGCATTTGGATATTTCGTTGCCAAAGCATAGGGTAAATAGACCGAACCAAAGCCCTTATCCAAATCCTGCTGATGCAAAATTTGCCCCTTTTATAACTGGCATTCTAATGCAGGCATCCAATCTTGTGCCAAAGGCGTCACCCTATTTTTTTACCCTTACCATCTCGAACGGTAATTTGTTTAAAGCCAAAATCAATATCCTGAACTCTCAAGTGCACAGCTTCGGTAATTCTCAAACTGTTCGCATACAACAGCTTCGTAATTTAATCCACTTGTGCCGCTTATCACAGGTAACACCTACGCTACCTCTTCTTACGTCAGCACAACTGGATCCTCGGTTCCTTACGAGCCCTACTTGTAGCCACGCCCTCAAGAGACGACTGCAACACCTTGTTGTAACAGAAAACCAATGCATTTAACGCCTGATTTTGAGTAGAAGGTGCAACATTTCGACTCACCGCCAAATCCGTTAAAAAGGTAGTGTTCAAAATTCTGTGTCATTAACTTATGATAATCTCAAAAGAGGACAGACACATGAACACAACCCAATTTGACTTCAACAAAGCACTAGAACAACTCCAAGCAGGGCAAAATCTAACAGGTGAAGGAGGCCTACTCACCCCTCTGATCAAACAACTCACAGAAGCAGCACTCAAAGCAGAGCTTGAACACCACCTTGCCCAAGGCAGCTCACCTAACCGTAAAAACGGTACCACCAAAAAAACCGTCCAAAC
>JALUXI010000270.1 GCA_027019045.1 Piscirickettsiaceae bacterium
AGATTCATGCCATCTCTCACATTACAGGGGGCGGCCTTTTGGAAAACCTCCCACGAGTCATGCCTGAGCATACCCAAGCGGTGGTGGATACCCAGAGCTGGAAGCGTCCAGCGGTATTTGATTGGATTCAAGAAGCAGGCAATGTCGAGTTCCATGAAATGTACCGCACCCTCAACTGCGGCATTGGCATGGTCATCGTAGTGGATCCAGCAGTTCAAGATAAGGCGATTCAAGCCTTAGAAGCCGCTGGGGAAACAGTTTATACCATCGGTCAAATTGAAAGTAGCAAACAAGCTGAACCTGAAGTCCTTTTGAAGTGAATCAAGACAAAAAAACACCCATTGCCGTTTTAATCTCCGGCAATGGCTCTAACCTGCAGGCTATTATCGATGCTCAACCCAGCAGCCACTATGAAGTCAAACTGGTGCTGAGCAATCGACCCAATGCCTATGGTCTGCAACGCGCCGAAAAAGCGGACATTCCAACTGTTCTAATTGACCACACGCAATATGATAGCAGAGAGCAGTTCGATGCTGCTGTGGTCAACGCATTGCAGTCAGCACACATTGATCTGGTGGTGCTTGCTGGGTTTATGCGCATTCTCACCCCAGTGCTGGTCAAGCCTTACCTTGGTAAGATGCTCAATATTCACCCCTCCCTTCTTCCCAAATATCCTGGTTTGCACACCCATCAACGGGCACTGGAAGCGGGAGATCCCGAACATGGACTTAGCATTCACTTTGTCACTGAGGAGTTGGACGGGGGGCCTGTCATTCTACAAGCCCGCACCCCTATTGAAGCACAAGACACACCTGAAACCTTACAACAGAAAGTGCACCAGCTTGAACATATCGCCTACCCTAAAGTGATCGATCTGGTGGCTCAAAACAGTATTCAGTATCAAGATGGACAAGTTTATTTTCACCACCAACCTTTGACTACCCCTCTCGACCTGAATCAGCTAAAATAGAGGCTCTATTAGCTTGTTTAGGCGCCTCTTATGTTTCGTTCCCTCCTACTATCTATATTCTTAGTCTGTCTTGCCCCCTTGAGCTTTGCACAAACCCTCCCAAACTTTAAAGCCAATTTCGATGTACAATTCATGGGATTCAACCTCGGTACTGCCAAACAACAATTTAGCTGCCAAAACAACCTCTGTACCTTAACCAGCGTAGCAAAACCAGAGGGACTGGTGGCAAAGTTTGTCAATGAATCGACAGTTGAGACCATTAAAATTCAGCAGAACGATACTCTTTTTCGTTGGTTGAGCTACCACAAAACCCTGACTCGCCACAAATCTGGACGAACAATCATTAAGCAGATGGATTTAGTACGTCAGAATAACCAAGTGATCTACTTACAGGCTGACGCTCTCATGCCCCGCACTTGGCCAGCCTCTGACAACCTTTATGACACCCTCTCTTTAGCATACGCTATTCAATACCGCCTTCTCAATCACCGCCCGATAACAGGCCTGATTCTACAAGATGAAAAAGGACAATATCCGCTCCAATTACTTGATCGTGCTCAAGACAGTGTCGAACTCCCCTGGCTAGATGACGAAGTGCCTGCGACCTACTTAAAATTCAAAACTAATTTTGCCACTCTTCGCCTGTGGTTACTCAACCCTGGTACACTCAAGCAGGGATTAAACTTTTTCCCTGCCGTCGTGGAAGTTTATAATAAGCGCACCGATAAAACTGTGGAACTGTCCTTACAGTCTCCCCCAAAATAGAAGATGAAATCACAAAATGAAACTGAGCGATCGCGATATTATTCAACACCTCAAAATGGGAAAAATTGCAATAGATCCCCAACCGAGCCAAGATAAAATCAAAGGGATTAGTGTAGATTTAAGGCTCGACAATCGTTTTCGTGTTTTCAATGACCATACTGCCCCATTTATTGATCTGAGCGGCCCAAGAGATGCGGTGCAAAAAACAATGGATGCCATTATGGGGGATGAAATTCTGATTCCAGAAGGTGAAGCCTTTTTTCTCCATCCCGGTGAGCTCGCTTTGGCCTCGACTTTTGAATCCATTACCCTGCCTGATGACTTAGTCGGCTGGCTTGATGGCCGTTCAAGTTTGGCTCGACTAGGCTTGATGGTGCATGTCACTGCACACCGAATTGATCCTGGCTGGCATGGACAGATTGTGCTTGAAATCTTCAACAGTGGTAAGCTTCCACTCGCCCTACGACCCGGCATGGAAATCTGCGCCATCAACTTTGAAACGCTATCTAGCGCCGCCATCAAACCCTATAACAAGCGTAGCGATGCCAAGTACAAAGATCAAAGTGGTCCCATTGCGAGTCGTATCAATCAAGACCAACCTCAACATCCTGATGAAACAAATGGACAACAGCTAGACCTACTGAGTTAACCAAGCGAATAAAAAGCGAATAAGGACACCCACACCATGAACTTTCTCAATAAACTATTTGGCAATGGCATTTCACAGCCCCAGCAAACGGCCATAGAAGAGGCATTAAAAACCGTCTCGGACCCTTTTCTTCAACAAGATTTAAATACATTAAAAGTCCTTCAACAGGCCCATCTTAAAAAGGGAAAATTGACTTTATCACTTCACTACCCTTATCCAGCTAAAAGCCTTTTTTTAAGTTTTGAACAGCAATTGACCCCCCTATTGATGGCAATTGAGGGTATCGACTCCGTCGAGTATGACTGGCAAATCGAAGTGGTCGCACACCAAACACAAGCCAACCTTCCCTCTTTGCCTGAGGTCAAAAATATCATTGCCGTCGCTTCTGGAAAAGGAGGGGTTGGCAAATCTACCACCAGTGTTAACCTAGCTTTAGCTCTGCAACAGGAAGGCGCGCAGGTCGCCATTTTAGATGCTGACATCTATGGCCCCAGCCTTCCTACCATGATGGGGGTATTCGACAAACCCCAGTCTAAAGATGGCAAATCCATGCAGCCCTTAAATGCTTACGGGGTGCAAGTGATGTCGATCGGTTTCCTCATTGAGCCTGATTCACCCATGATTTGGCGAGGGCCAATTGTCACCCAGACCTTGACGCAACTCCTTAAAGAGACGGCATGGGAAGCGGTGGACTATCTCATTATTGACTTACCGCCTGGAACAGGGGATGTTCAACTCACGCTCTCTCAACAAATTCCAGTCACGGGTGCGGTCATTGTCACCACGCCACAAGAGGTCTCATTGATTGACGCCCGCAAAGGATTGAAGATGTTCGAAAAGGTGAATATCGATATTTTGGGCATCATAGAAAATATGAGCACCCATATTTGCAGCAACTGCGGCTTTGAAGAGCCCATCTTTGGACAAGGCGGGGGGAAACGGATGGCAGAGACTTATGGCGTTCCCTTTCTGGCTGCTCTCCCTTTAGACATTCGGATTCGTGAAGAAGTCGATGCGGGGAAACCCACTGTTGTCGCTGAACCCAGTTCTGAAATTGCGCTCAAATATAAAAATATCGCCCATCAAGTTGGGGCGCAACTGGCACAGAAAAAGAAAAACTACGCCAATGCCTTCCCCAAAATTGAAATCGTCAATAATTGAATTCAGCACCTACAAAAAAGCCCCATTCTCTCGTTTGGGGCTTTTTTGTAGCAAGTTTCAGGGGTGAGCTGAGTCGTTACAACCGATTAAGGATAAGCATACTCTTTGTAAGGCCAGTCATCATGCTTATGTTTCTTTTTCTTTTGAGATTCAGCAATCATCTGCACCACTTGCTCTTTAAAGTCTTCAAGGTCTTTAAGGCCTCGCTTTAACTTCACTTCTTGAGCCTGTTGAGAGCGCTTGATTTTACGAATCTCTTTACTATTATGATATACCTTCGCTTCAAGAATGCGTACCCGCGCACTGATGCTAGCGGCCTGAGAGATAGAAGTAGCGGCCAATCCCACCCCTAATACAAGGATTAGGAGCATGGAAAACCATTTGGAATGTTTTGTTTTCATTTTTTTTCTCCACTGACGACCCAAGTGACTTCCATCTCACACCATATAAAATGCTTAGTGACATGCTCCACTGTTGCACAACTCACCAATCGTCATGACATCATCATCTTCTGCCACATCCTTAGCGGTATAGACAAAATTCTTTCTAAAGAAGTCTCGATCAACATAAACCTCTAAAACTGTTTCATAGTTATGATCAGCCATGGGCGTAATGCTAATCACTCTAGCCCCTCGAACAACCGCATTCACACGGGCACGGAAGCTATCGCTCTGTGCAGTCAAGGTCGCAATAGCAGTATTACTATCAATTTTGATACCATTGATCTGTTCTGCCAATGAACGATAGGCATCTAACTTAGAAGCTCGAATCGCCATCAGACGACGCTGACCAGGCGTATAACCTTCATAAGTACTTTCAGAGCCATACCCCACACCCGTCACCTTAATCAAATCTAGTTTTTTCTTTTTCACTTTTACAGTATGGCTAACAATATTAACTTCTGCTTTTTGTGCTGCAATATCAACCTTTTTGCTCTGTGTAGCATTAAAATGAACAGACTGATGTTCTACAGGTGCTGGTGTAGCTGTATGAACAGAAACAGGAGCTGCCTGTTCCTGAGCCATCATTGGAGTTCCCTGGGTTGCACATCCTGACAAAAACAGTCCAACCGCCATTGCCCCAAGCTTCCATTGATTGTTTACTAAATTTTTCATGATCTTCTCCCTCTTCAAGAATTTTTTCCGTTAATCGTTTTATCGACTGATTCCATAAAACTTTAAATAAAATACTTAATTTTTTACTGGAAATAATACGCCTTTTTATACTCCTTTTCCTTGGTAACCACTCGATTTAAAACCGTATGCTGAGTCGGAATAATCGTAACAGGTTGCCATTGATTAAAGACTGTTTTACTAGCGACTTCATTCGTTCGATAATAATCAGGCTGCTTGAACTTTGTTGCTGTAAAGGACTTAATGGGGTCGAAACCATTACATCCAGACAGAAACCAAATCATTGCTAAACCCAATAAAGTTTTTAAATGACGCTTAATCATCCCCTCTCCCTAATAACTATAATCGGGTGCCTGGTAAATATAATCTGGTATTGCATTTACCTTGGGTAGTTTTTCTTCTGTAGAAACGGCTGCTTTTTTCGATTTCTTCTCTTTTTTCTTTTCAACCTTCTGTTGCAAGACTGTTTTTTGAACCTGTTTCACCTCTTTAACCAATCCCCTAGACTCAGCTTGTAACAGCTTAATCCGACGGTTAATTTCTAAAATCCGTTTTTGCACCTTAATAACATTACGATTAACTTCCCGCATTTTCTTCATCAAATCAGGATCCATTTTGGCGATCACTGGCTGTTCAGATGTCCCTTCTGGCGCAACTGCCGAATGAGGTACACCGTGAGCCGCTTCAGCTTCATGCACCGCATGGGGTTGCTGGGCATTGGCTTCCACTTTTGACAAACCATCCATCATGCTACCCAAATCTCCGTTTAATTGCTCAAGCTGAAAACTCAGTGCATCTAATTTTTTATGCAAGCCTTTAATCTCTTTTTTTACCTCTAATGCACCTGTTGCAGACTCATTTGAGGCGGTCTTGATATCCTCCAGTGTCTGCTTCGTCTCCTCATCCAACTTGTGAGAAGCCGAAATAGCCGCCCATGTACTCAGGCCTATCGTCGTTAAACCAATCACGATTAACACTGAACTAAAGATAATAATCAGTTTTTTTATTGCTTCCATCTCATTCACCGATAGGTTATTGGCGGTATCCGCCGGGGTTGAATTTGCTTGTTTTTTCTTTCTTTGCGCTAAAATCTCTTCAGGATCCACTTGGGGTGCCTCTGCTTGTTGGGCAGGGGGGGCAACAGGCTCTGTTTTAGAGGGAATACCATCATCAGGCACACGAATCGGCTCTGGCTCTGGCTCTGGCTCTGGCTCTGGTTCTGGCTCTGGCTCTGGCTCTGGCTCTGATGCTAATGCGGGAGCTGAATCATCATCCTCGGTAAATGCTTCAAAAATATCAGATTCAGGCGATGCCTCAGATGCTGTTGATTCTGCCACCTCCTCAGCGGGT
>JALUXI010000271.1 GCA_027019045.1 Piscirickettsiaceae bacterium
CACGCCACAATGTCCTCGAACGATTCCACCTTATGCATCCCCGCTACCCAAAACACGGGCACAAGATACAAACGCAGAGCCAAACTGGATAGCCAAGCAAAATGCTCAACGACCCAATCCATCAAAAATTGAATACCGATGAAAAAACGCATAATCGTCTCCTTTATAAAGGGTTCATAAAGGAGACCAAGGTTTCAAGGAATTATGCCAACAGGCTTTGATTGATTCGCTGCAAGGTCGCAACTGGATCTTCAGACTGTGTAATCGGACGACCAATAACTAAATAGCTGCTCCCGACTGCTATGGCTTGTTCAGGCGTCATGACTCTATTCTGATCTCCTCTTTCAGCATTCTCTGGACGAATACCAGGAGTCACTAACTGAAAATCTTTATTAACAATCTGACGCAATGCTTTTGCTTCTTGTGCGGAACAGACCACACCATCTAAACCAGATGACTCGGCCAACTTAGCCAAACGCAAAACATTCTCCTCTGCCGTGCCTGACAGCCCGACCTCATGGAGGTCTTCATCCGTATGGCTGGTGAGAATGGTGACAGCGATCAGTAATGGTTGATGCGATTCTGCCAAGAGCGCCTCTTTGGCTTGCATCATCATTTTACGCCCACCCAAGGCGTGCACATTTAACATCCAGACGCCCATTTTGGCGGCAGCCTGACACGCTTTAGCGACCGTGGTGGGAATATCGTGATATTTTAAATCAAGAAAAACATCAAATCCCTTATCGACCAACCCTTCCACAAAACGCGGACCTGCAACAGCAAATAACTCTTTACCCACCTTTAATTTACATAAATCAGAGGAGATACCTTCCACAAAGGCAGCAGCCTGCTTTTCATTTGCAAAATCCAAGGCAACAATGACTTTAGACTCTGTTTGCATCATTGATTTTCCTTCTGTTCTATTTGAGGTGAAACAGTTTGTTGTGCTTTTGCCATTTCAGTTTGCCACATCACCTGTTCCGATTTAAGCTGTAAAATATCAGCTTCCAATTTTTGATTTTGGTGCTGACAACGAGCAAGCTGCCACTTTGCTCGCCAAACTTGAGACAATATCACCACCGCTCCCATTAACAACCCTAAAATAAAACTCAGTGCTAAAAGGAGAGATAAAGGCAGATGAATTTGAACGAAGTAGCCATCAAACAACACCTCATGTGGATTCAACAATCCTAGCACCAGCCCCAATAAAACAAAAAGGACAGCCACGACTAAGCTGAATATCTTAAACATAGAATTCAATCTCTCACTTTATTATCAATTGACTTATTCTATCAAACCCTTTCCCGATTCTTTAAAAGTTCCCAGAAAAATGCCAAAATTCCCAGTCCCGCCCTATTTCAGCAGGCATAAAAAAAGCCGCATCAAATCACTTTGATACGGCTTTTCGTCAGAAGAAACGCTTTACTCTAAAATATCAGTATGCTCTTTTGAAGCATCTACTCTTTCTCTTAGAGATTTACCTGGCTTAAAGTGTGGCACCCGTTTTGCGGGAAGGGACACTTTTTCACCTGTTTTAGGGTTTCTTCCCATGCGAGCCCGTCGATGATGAAGTGTGAAGCTACCAAATCCACGAATCTCGATTCGCTCATTGGCCGCCATCGACTCCACCATCGCATCAATAATCTGATTGACAGCGAGCTCTATGTCTTTTTGGGTAAATTGAGGTTGCTTTCGTGCAATCAATTCAATCAATTCAGATTTTGTCATCTTTTAAAGACTCTTTCTATTATGCGTGCAGATGCTTAAACATCTACACGCTAGATGGGAAAACAAACGATACAGTATTATGTTATCGCTTACTGTTGACCCATTTTGTCTTTAAGTAGATCACCCAAAGTAGCAGCAGCTACAGGCTCTTGATTACCTGAGAAGTTTTTCAATGCTTCTTGCTCTTCATGTGCTTCTTTCGCTTTCACAGAAAGGGAAACTGAACGGTTTTTGCGATCGATGTTGGTAATCTTCGCTTCTACCTTATCCCCTTCTTTCAACACTTGACGCGCATCACGGGTATCTTCAAGCAACTCTGAAGCTCGCAAGAAACCTTCCACTTCATCAGACAACTCAACCACAGCACCATTTTCTTCAACAGACTTCACAGTCCCTTCAACAATGCTACCTTTACCATGATCAGCGACAAACTGACTAAATGGATCCTGCTCAAGCTGCTTCAAGCCTAGAGAGATACGCTCTCTTTCAGGATCGATTGAAAGGATAACAGTTTCTAGCTCATCGCCTTTCTTGAAGTTACGAATCGCTTCTTCACCAGGCTCTGACCATGAGATGTCAGTCAAGTGAACCAAACCGTCGATACCACCTTCTAGGCCGATAAAGATACCGAAGTCTGTGATAGACTTGATGTTACCTTTGATCTTATCACCTTTAGAGTGAGTCGCTGAGAAAGACTCCCAAGGGTTGGTGGTTGTCTGTTTGATACTCAAAGAAATACGACGACGCTCTTGATCCACATCCAAGACTTTCACTTTGGTCTCTTGACCTAGGTGAACCACTTTAGATGGGTGGATATTGCGGTTAGTCCAATCTAGTTCTGAAGTATGTACAAGTCCTTCAATGCCAGGTTCGATTTCAATGAAAGCGCCGTAATCTGTAATATTGGCTACTTTACCCATCACTTCCGCACCGATTGGGTAGCGTGCAACCATATCTGACCATGGATCTTCTTCAAGCTGCTTCAGACCTAGAGAAACACGGTTCTTCTCTTTGTCGAACTTCAAGACTTTCACTTCAATCTCATCGCCCACTTGAACCACTTCAGATGGGTGGCTTACACGACGCCAAGCCATGTCAGTAATGTGCAATAGACCATCTACGCCACCCAGGTCAATAAAGGCACCGTAGTCTGTCAGGTTCTTAACGATCCCTTTAAGAACCGCACCTTCTTCCATGTTGGCCAATAGTGCTTCACGCTCAACGCTGTTTTCAGCTTCAATCACGGCACGACGAGACACAACAATGTTGTTACGCTTACGATCAAGCTTCACAATCTTCACTTCAATTTCTTTACCTTCCAAGAAACCGAAGTCACGAATAGGACGAACATCCACAAGAGAACCAGGCAAGAATCCACGCACACCGTCAACTTCAACTGTTAGGCCACCTTTAACCTTACCAGTGACAATCGCCTTAACAGTTTCATCATTTTCCATTGCTTGTTCAAGGCGATCCCAAGTTTTCGCACGCTTGGCTTTTTCACGAGAAAGTCGGGTTTCACCTGTCCCATCTTCTAGAGACTCAAGGTAAACTTCAACTTCATCACCGACTTGAACTTCTAACTCACCATTAGCGTCCAAAAATTGGCTTTTAGGGATAGGCGATTCTGACTTCATGCCAGCATCGACCAAAACGGTCTCTTTATCAATGGCAACTACTTTACCTTTGATTAGCGTACCAGGCTTAAATTGTTCTTGTTGTTTTAACGATTCTTCAAATAGTTCTGCGAAAGATTCACTCATGGATCTTGTTCCAAATTTTTTACTCAAACCAGTCTAAAGTTGTCAGAGTTGGGATATCTCACTCTAGCTGGGTCAGTTAAACATTCGCAAATTGCCCAACCAATCTGCATTTTAAAAAAGCAAAAACAAAAATCCCCAGCAGTAGCCAGGGATCTGAATTTAGCTATCAGTGAATTATAACTAAAACTTCAATTAGTTAGAAGCACTAAATCTAAAATTTATCATGTTATCGCAACCGACTCTCCAAATATTTCAAATTATTGTTAATGACCTGCTTGAGTGGCTCAAACTCATTAACTAAATCCACATTCTCATCTATCGCTTGTACCAGCCTTCTAAACTCCTTTTTGATCAGTATATGTTTCACGCCTATTTCAGCAGACAATCGCTCAAAATGACGCACCTGAAGCCAATTAATCCGATTCTCCCCTCCAACCTTCATACTCAATTTGCGACTTAAACCAGGATAACACTGAGTAGAAATCAAATCGTAGAATGGCGCTAAAACACATTTAGGCGAATAGAGAAATGCAATATTTTTGCCATGTGCATCGTGATTCCCTATGATGAGATTAAACAATACCCATCTAACCAACTGCAAAATATCTGCTGCAGGCTGAGTGCTATGCTCACGAATCAAGCTAACACATTGAGCAAGACTCGGACCACCCTCAGATTCATATTTATTGTGATGTAAAACCCCTAAAGCCTGACAAAAATCTTCTTGATGCAATCGCTCCCAACCCGCAGATGTTTGAAGGCGGTCATAGCGCGTCACAACTAAATGATCAATGCCATCAATCGTCAATACTGCAACCTCGGGCACATTTAATCCCACTGCTTGTGCTAAACGCATCACCGTATATTCATTCATCACCAAGTCGGTGAAATGAGGATTGGCAAATTTAATAATATGTGTTGTCGGTACATCAGAAGAGAGCGGTAAAGAAAACTGCCCTGATACATAAATAATAGGTAATTTATTTTGAGCACCTGCCAGAGACAGTCGCATTTTGGGGTCTATCGTTTTATAGGGGACCTGCATGGCTTGTGCAATCAACTCCTCTAACTCATCATGATTCAAGTCTCGAACCAATGCTCTCTCAATGGGGGGCTCAGAATGCGTTTGCAGTGTTATTGCACCCGCTATCTCGCCTCCCAGCTCTACAAGCAAACCAAAATCATTTTTTTCGGAAACACCCAAACTTTTACATAAAAGAAAGCGGGTCTCGCCTTCTGGAAGCATATTGGCAAAGAAAGATTCGGCATGTTCAAAAGGCACCTCTTGCAAAGGAAGGTTGACGGATAAAGCAAAATTGTCAGCATCCTTTAGCCATGATTTTGAGTAGGTAAATGAAATCCCGTTGTTGCCTTTAACCAATACCCCAACGAGCTTCTGCTGATAAAAAGCAAATAGTTTCTTCATTTATCCATCACAACTAATTCCAACCCCAGCGCCTTTAAAACACGGATGACAGAGCGTAATTGAACCGTAGGTTTACCGTTTTCTAAATCAGAAATAAATCGCACCCCTACCATTGCAATTGCAGCCAACTCTTGCTGAGTCAGTCCGTCAGCCTTGCGCTTTTTTTTCACAGCCAACCCTAAGGATTCCACATCATGCATAACTGATATATTCCCGTTCGGGTTTACCACCACCATTTGAAACACCTTATTTATAATTTATTCCCTTACGGGAATAATAAAACAGGATCAAGTAAATAACAAATAAAAGGTAACCGTAGAAGAGCTCTCGTGCCCGCACTGGGGCGTAGGAACAAAGAGATAGAAAATAACAGGAAGCCTTTTATAAAATCCCTTTCTCTTTCACAAGATTCACGGCTTGGTTGACAACCTCGTCAATGGAGAGATGGCTGGTGTCGATGATAACCGCATCTTTGGCTGGTTTGAGTGGAGCCGTTTTTCGGTTTTGGTCTCTTTCGTCTCGGGCTTGGATTTCAGCGACGAGTTGATCGAAATCTGCTTGTTCACCCTGTTGTGCGAGTTGTTCTAGGCGGCGCTTTGCACGAACTTCTGCACTGGCGGTTAAGAACAGTTTGACATGAGCATTAGGAAACACCACCGTCCCCATATCTCGGCCGTCTGCCACCAATCCAGGAAGTTGAGCAAAGGCTTTTTGACGATTAAGTAACGCTTGTCGAACTTCAGGGATAGCCGCCACTTGAGAGGCAATCCCCGCAATGGTTTCATTACGAATGGCTTGGCTAATATCTTGATCCTGATACCAAATTTTGCCTTGCTCAAACCGTACAGGCAACTGTTCTGCCAGTTCAACAATTGCAGTTTTATCTTGTTCAGGACTCAGCACTGCTTGCTGAACACCATAGGCCAAAGCACGATAAATCGCCCCACTGTCAAGCAAGTGAAAGCCCGTCAGTTCACATAACTTTTGCGCCAAAGTCCCTTTCCCAACACCACTTGGGCCATCTATGGTAATCACTGGAATGGTTGAATTCATACTCCCTCCTCAGCTTCCACCTGAATGCCGACTTGGTTCGCCAACTCCAAAAAGG
>JALUXI010000272.1 GCA_027019045.1 Piscirickettsiaceae bacterium
CGCGTCCCACTCGTGCAAAGCGCTCTAAGAACGCAGCTCAAAAAAGTGGCTTCATTTAAGCTCATCAAAATTTTCTATTGCAAAAATTCGATAATTGTCGGCTCAATATCGGTTTTATCAATCACCGTATCCTGCACAATCGGCAGTTCAAATAGTTTGCGAATCTGCTCGGGGATCTCAATCCCTGCCAGCTTCGCAATACTTTGCAATGCCTCTAAATCCGTAGCATCCTCTTCTCCTGTCAGGGCATTCGCCACTGTTGGTGAGAATTTCGTCCACTCTGCCGTTGAATAGGCAATGGTTTTCAATTCAAGCTTGGCACGACTGGTTTCATAGGGTTTCAAGCAGGTAGCGGTATGTGGCTCCATTAAATAACCTGTTTCAAAGGCTTGTTTAATATAAGCTTTGCCCTCTTCATCTTCACAATAATCCGCCGCAAAAATCACCTGAAGCTGGGCTAATTCATTCTCGGTCAACTGGTAAAACTTGTCTCGATCCAGCTCGAACATCAACTCTTTGGTTCTTTCTGCTCCGAACAGGTCAAACAGCACTCGCTCAATATTGGAAGACTTCAAAATATCCATTGCAGGTGAAGTGGTCGGCACCACCTCTAAATGACGCAGGTCATAAATCCCTTCACGAATCAACTTAGTCAATACATTATTGCGGTTAGACGCAATCAAAATCTGCTCAACTGGCAAGCCCATTTTCATCGCATAGTAGCCACCCAGTGCATTCCCAAAGTTTCCACTTGGCACATCCAAATACACTTTTTCACCCAACTCAATCGCCCCTTGACGCACCAACTCAAGGTAGCTATAAATATGGTAAATCGTCTGGAAGATAATGCGCCCAAAATTGACCGAATTGGCAGCAGACAGGCTAATGGCCTTTTGGCGTAGCGTTTCATTAAATCGTTCAGAAGTTAAGAGGGTCTTTAACGCATTCTGCGCATCATCAAAGTCGCCACGAATCCCAATCACTTTTAGATTTCGACCATCCTCCGTCACCATTTGCAGTCGCTGCACATCCGAAGTTCCACCATCAGGGTAAAGACACGCCACTCGCACATTGTCACGGTTTTTGAATGACTCCAAAGCAGCAGGGCCAGTATCCCCGCTGGTCGCCGCCAAAATCAGATACTCTTCCCCTCTTTGCTGCGCCAAGCTTGATAAAATCAAACCAAAAGGCTGCAAGGCCATATCCTTAAAGGCTCGAGTTGGCCCATGGTACAGTTCACTGATGTACAAATCCTCATACAATTTCACCACAGGCACAGGATTAGCAGGGTCATCAAAACGATCATACAGGGCTAAAGCCTGATCAACCACCGCCTCATCAATATCAATCTCAAACGCATCCAAAATGGCCTTCGCCACCACTTTATAGTGTGAGTCTAAATGCGCTTTCAAAAAGTCCTCCCCTAAATCGGGAAGCGTTTTAGGGGCATAAAGTCCACCAAAAGAGGACATGGGACTTAAAATTGCTTGAGAAAAAGTGACCTCAACGGGGTTCTGACCGTCATTACCACGGGTTTCAATAAAGTTCATGGGAAATTGCCTACATAAAAACAAAAGAGACGCACATTATACAATGCACGCCTCTTTTTATCATCTTTGGGAAGAATGACCCCTAAGCGTCATTCTGCTTGCAGGTTTTGACATGGCTTTCAATCACATGCAATCGCTGCAAAATATCATCCAACTGCGCCAAATCCTTTTCATACTGTGCTTTTAAGGAAGCGCTGATTAAATCGCTTGAGCTTCTGCGGGACTTTAAGGGGGCAGATTCTAGGCGGGCTTTGCAGATAATGGCTAGCCCTTGTCAAAAAGCCCAACAACGAAGCTGCCCCCTTAAAGCCCCGCCCGAAGGGGGCTAAGCCAAATGTCCAGCCTCTGCGTTATCTTTTCTTACCGTATCGACATACGCCTGCGAAAAGATGCCTTGACTCTGAACATTTGGCTTGCCCAGAAGCCAAGAGATTTAATCAGCACTTCCTTAACACCTCTCGCTTCTCTTCTACTTCTGCAATCTGCTTGGCGACATCCTCTGGCTTGATTTTGCAATAATCCGCCGCTTCCAGCTCCTTATCCAACATCCAATCCATAATTTTCTTAATAAATTCTTGCATTTTTTTCTCCATTCCTAAGGAAGTGTTAATGATTCAAACGATGTTGAGCATCTACATAAGCTTGCTCTTTGTCTCTTTTACCTATAAATTCACTGCTATAGGTTTAGGATCTTGTAAACGCTGACGCACTATTTCTACTAAATACTCATCTTCATCCTGACTAAAATCATCACTAAATGGTAATTTATGATGCTGTGCCACATAGACTAAAGTCTGATGCAAAAGCTCAGAAGGAGACATATTTAATGCTTCTAACGCCTGATAAGCCTCATCTTTCAACTCATCATCAATTTTAATCGTAATTGTTCCCATCATTCCCCCTTTAATACGACCTCATCCAAAACATCATATTGCCTGTCATCATACCGATGAGCATAAACACGCCTGACACCACGAAGATGGCAGGGATGGAGGCGAAAGAGAGTTTAATTAGAAATATCACCAAATCCCAAAAGGGGATGTCCAGCCCCGTAATGACGACTCGCTTCATCCCACTTGTGCTCACTTTCAGCTCTTCAACACGCTCTTCCGACACACCTACTCTCCTTGATCCATTTTATGAAAAAGACGCCCCATAAAGAAGAGCGTCATCCCATCAAAGAATAGGCTGATGCCCACAAATAGCCCGACCATCCACATCGAGCTGAAAGGCCAGCCCCAAATAAAGAGAATGCCTAATCCTAAAGAGAGTAGCGCATTGATCAACCACCACCCCCATCCTTGACGAGGACGCATCTCCATCGCCAAAGTAAAGCTACTGAAACTGTCCATTAAGAAATAAACGGCCATAAACATGCCAATCGCCGCCACCCCAGGGAGCGGATAAAACAGCAACAATCCACCCATCAAGATCAGAATAAAACTTTTCAGCCACCCTTTCCAGTTGCTACGATCCGATGCCCAAGTGAAATAGGCAGCGGTCGTCCCCGCTAATAACATCAACCACGCCACAAATGCCATCACCACCACTGACATCACCTGAGGAAAAATCACCCCAGCCAATCCCAATAGCATCATCACCGCACCCGCAATTTTCGCATGTTTACTCAACTGCTTTAAAATCGACTCATCAAACGGATATCCCCACATACACTCACTCTCCTAAAAACCAAAAAAAGACTTTTCAACCTTTAACTTACGGTCAAAAAAACAAAAATCAAGCACCTCAGGCGGAATAAATTTTGCCATTCGTCCTGCATCCAAAGAGAAATGGCGTTGATGACCATTCTCTGCCTCCAAATCAAATTGGACTTTCTCTCCCTTCTTTAATGCCCGCTTAAACAACTCCATAAAATGAGCTGCCTCTTGACTGGTCGCTCTCGTTGTCTCCACAGGGGTATCTTGGGTGACAAATTCCAAAAAGAAGGTCATCCCCAGCATATCTTTCGTCTGAGGAAAATCCACTTTAAAATGTTTATTTAAATAACGAGTCTGGCCACCCACATAGACTTCCGTCTCAACAGAGTCATCCCCCACTCGTGCCGTCAAGTCTTGATTATCATTATAGACAAATCCAAATTTCTCAAACTTGCCCGCCTGATTTGGCAAGGCGCCTTCTTCTTTTAAATTCTGCGCATTTTCAACATAATTGACCGTAAAGCTGGAAAGATAAGGCCCACAACGCATAAAATAAGCGGCTTGAGTACGATAGTCCTTAGGCGCATAAATAATTTGAGCCTGAGTCACTTTATCAGTAAACTCATCCTGCTGATACTGCACTTTAAATGTGTCCACCAATTTTTTCGGTGCCTGTACATTTGGATGCTCCACTAAAACATAAGTCTGCACCTGTCCCGCCCAAACTGGAGAAACACACAGTGCCAACCCAACCAATCCATTTTTTAACCAACCCTCTTTCATCTTTCTCCTCCCGATGACTTTACTCACTGCACTCACCCATTATGGTTATTGGCTCCTCTTTGGCTGGAGCTTTATTGAGGGTGAGATTGGTCTCATTTTAAGCGGCATCTTAATTAAAGAACAGGTATTTGATCTACAAACTGTACTCATCATTGCCATCAGCGGTGCCTACCTCGGTGACCTCACCGCTTTTTTAACGGGGCGTTGGGCACACCAAAAAGCACAAACTTGGCTACAACGATACCCGAAAACAGATACTTTAGCCAACTGGATTGAACAAAAAGGCATCTGGATTATTTTTATAGAACGCTATCTTTATGGCACCCATGTGCCCATCTTACTGCTACTTGGGATTAAAAAATTCCCCCTCAAAACTTTTCTCTTTCTAGATTTCTTCGCCGTCGCCATCTGGGCAACGGTTTATGTCTCTATTGGCTATCTACTTGGTAGAACGGCTCAACAGCTCATTGAAACCTATCAAAATGACTATCTCGCAATCAGTCTTTTATTCGCCCTTCTAATTGCTTTCTGGATCATCTTTAGACAAAGCAAGCATTAAACCTTCATAAAACAACAACTTAATACTACATTACTTTCAATCCTCAAAAAATAATGTGATTTTTTGACATTTTTTCTTGACTCCCCCTTACTAAGTCATTAATATAATCACCGAAAGATGTAAAAAACTTACATCACAGCTATTTTGAACTAAATGGAGAAACAACCATGAAAAACTTGACCAAAACTTTAATCGTATCCGCCCTTTTCGCTTCAACCTCTGCTTTGGCTTTCGGCGGCAATATGCAAATGGAGCAAGCAGAACAGATGCAAGGCAATGCCGAAAGAGTACAAGCAGCACAAGAACACGCCTCACAAATGCAAGAAAAGGCTCAAACTATGCAGAATCAAAACGAACAAGTCCAAGCGATGCAAGAAAAGGCTCAAGCCATGCAAGAACACAGTTCAAGCATGACAGATAGAACTGAAGCAATGACAGAAAATGCCGAAAGAATGCAAGAGCATGCACAAGAGATGCAAGAAAAGGCACACCAAATGCAAGAAAAAGCTGAAGCGATGCAAAGCCAAGGCGATCGCATAGAAGCCATGCAAGAGCGTTCTGAACATATGCAAGAAAAAGCAGAGCACCTGCAGGAAAAAGCACAACATATGCAAGAGAAAGCACAAGCGATGCAAGACCGTAGTGAACACCTAGGCGAAAATATGTCACATGCCGATGAAATGAATTCTAAAGTACAAGAAATGGGTCAAAATACAGCAAATATGGACAGCACTGTTGAACAAATGAATTCAGCACCTGAAATGACTGATAGCCTTGGACTATAATCCCCTCAAAATTAAACAGGTCTCAATAGAGGCCTGTTCCTTAAAAATATTGACGGAGTAGGCAATGTTAACTAAATATACCAAACCAGCCATCACAATCCTAATGCTATCAAGCTGCGCACTCTTTGCCCACCTTGCTTTTGCTGACAGTAAAACTAAAGTATCAACTGGCTATTTCTATTCAGAAGGTCAAGATAACACCTCTGGTAATCCCAAAAGTACTTTAAACGCCGTCCCCTTTATGGCGAGCTATAAAGCCTCAAAAGTCTCTGCCAGCCTATCCACCAGCTATATCAGCTCAACCTATGGTTCCACGACCAACTCAGGCATGGGAGACACCACTGTCAGCCTCAGCTATGACCTCACCGAACAACCTTGGGTCACGCTTAAAGGGAAATACAAATTTGCAACCGGTGATGTCAATAAAGGACTCAGTACTGGCAAAGATGATGTTTCATTACAGTTTGACCTCTTCCAACCCACCACAAAAACAACCTCAGTTTTTGCAACCGTTGGCTACAAGTTTGTTGGTAAAGTGAGTGGTAAATCGATGCAAGATACCGCCTATGCCAGTATCGGCGGTGGCTATCTACCCATGCCAGGTCTTAGCCTAGGGGCTTCTTTAGACTATCGTCAAGCCACCTATACCACGCTGGATGACCAGATCGGTGCTTCACTC
>JALUXI010000273.1 GCA_027019045.1 Piscirickettsiaceae bacterium
AATTAAAGGCAACACGATGCCCTTCTTTTTCGGTATCTGCCAGAGTGCCATCTACATCAAATAAAAGTGCTTTTAATTCAGTCATAATCTTCATTCCTTGAGAGCTTTGCATGAGTGGGACGCGAGAGAAAAAAGAGATAAAATTTCTCGAATCAAGGCGGAAAACACAGGCAATAGCCAGCTATTGTCAAGTTTTTCAACGAAGAGTCGGGGAATTTTAGCCTTTTTTATCCGTGTAGCCATCTCGTGCAAAGCTCTCTCCTTACAATAAAATTTCATCACAGACTATAAATGAACTTTATCATCTTTACAAGACTATAAATTTTATAAAAATTATAGATCTTTAGCTATGCATCAACGAAACTAATTTGAAATGACGCATCAAAACTGCTATAAAATGCAGTTACTTTTTTGGCACACAAAATATAAAGGAGCGATGCCATGGAATTATCGAAACAGTTTATAGAGGACTACCCACCTTATCAGCCTAAAGAGGGTGAGGAGTACATGAGTCCAGAAATGCTTGAACACTTCCGCCAAAAATTGCTTGCTTGGAAAGAACAGTTACTTGAAGAAGCAGAACAAACTGTTCAACATCTTCAAACCGACTCAGAAACCCCTGCTGACCCTAATGATCGTGCCAGCTTAGAAGAAGAATTCGCTTTAGAGTTACGAGCAAGAGACCGTGAACGCAAATTGATTGCCAAAATCGAAGCCTCGCTAAGAGACATTGAAAATGGTGAATATGGCTACTGCAAAATCAGTGGTGAAGAAATTGGCCTCGCTCGCATGGAAGCACGACCAACCGCCACTCTGACTGTTGAAATGAAAAGAAAACAAGAACTCAAAGAAAAACAAGGCGTTGCCTAGCTCATCTATCTTATTTAGTTGTGGTCAAATGATCACAACTAGGTCTATTTATCGCACCACACCGCATTGAGTACCTCTAATGCCCAACACTTTTTCTCGTTTAGTGGATGCCCTTTTGTCTCCAAACTTCTACCCTCACCCAGTCGGCGTCATTACTACCATTGAAACCCACAGCTCCATTGTTATTTTAACTGGAGAGTTTGCCTACAAACTTAAAAAACCGGTTGATTTTGGGTTTCTAGATTTTTCCACCCTCGAAAAACGCCAAAAATATACACAAATGGAGTATGCACTCAACCGACGCACAGCTCCTGAGCTTTATTTAGGCGTCCTCCCAGTTTATGAACAAGATCAAAACTTTTTTCTAGCAACAGATTTAAAAAATCCTAAAAACCCCAGTCCTGCGGTGGCTTATCTGCTAAAAATGCAACAATTTGATCCGAATAAGGTTTTATCTCGTTATCTCCAACACCATCCCCTTGATCCCAAACAGATTACGCACCTGGCAAGCCAAATCGCGACACTTCATCAACATGCAGAAACCGTCTCCGAGTCACAACCGTGGGGCAAACCAAAAACGGTTCTTCAGCCGATGTTGGATAACTTCCCCCCCTTAAATACCGCCTTTATACATCCTGAAACCCAATACAAACTGAAACGATTGGTGGACTGGACACATTTTCAGTTTAACCAATTGGAACCGCTCCTTGCCGACCGCCGACAACAAGGATTTGTTTGCGCCTGCCATGGCGACTTGCATTTAGACAACATCACCTTAATCAATGAAACCCCCACCCTATTTGACGGTATCGAGTTCAATGAAGCCTTTCGCTGGATTGATCGTATGAGTGATTTAGCTTTTCTGCTTGTCGATTTGGAAGATCAAAACCAACACGCCCTTGCTTGGCAAATCTTAAATCAATATCTTCAGCAAACTGGCGACTATGAAGGGCTTGTTCTTTTACCCTTTTATCAAGTCTATCGTGCATTGGTGAAAGCAAAAATCACCGCACTGAGAGCCCAGCAGCTCTCCACGCCCATTGAGCAACAGCTAGCACAGCAACAAGCCTATCAATTTATCCTGCAAGCAGAAGATATTGCCTACCAGCTTCCTCAACCTCAACTGATTTTACTGCAAGGCGTTTCTGGTTCGGGCAAAAGCTATCTCGCCAATCAACTTGCGCCCACCACTAAGAGCATTATCTTAAGTTCAGATATAGAAAGAAAAAAATTATTCGGTCTATCCCCGCTCCAACGACCCTCTGAGGAAGAAAAGGCTCAGCTCTATAGCCAGGAAATGAATCAAACAACCTATCAACGACTTCATCAACTTGCTAACACTCTGCTTGCACAAGGGCGATCTGTCATCATAGATGCCACCAACTTACAAGCACACCACCGAGTCACCTTTTATCAAATAGCGCAATCGCACCATGCTCAAATTAGAGTGATTAACCTCCAAGTGCCAGAAGCGACTCTCAGAGAACGAATTAAACAGCGCCAACAACTCAATAATAACCCCTCAGATGCCTCACTAGAAGTAATGCAAGCACAAAGTCGTTTTAATGAGCCCGCCACTCAAAAAGAGCTCGAATCTTTAGAGGTAAAAGGAGGCTGTTATACTCTCAATGACACGGATACTGAATCATTAGCTGAGCTTAAGATTTGGCTGCAATCGCCGATATAATCACTATCCAATCAACGGGTAGCGTATCCACTATGCAAAGACAACAACCTTTAAACACCCTTATTTTATTTTTGTACTTAATGGGCATGCTCTTATCGTTTAATAGCTTCTCTGCAGATGCAACAAAACCTGCAGACGCCCCCAATACAGACGCGCTCAACCAAGCCACCTTTTTAGGGGCAAAAATTTTAGATCAAGACCTTAACTCCATTCGTAAACTTCTCTGGAATCATGGCGGTTTTATTCAGGCCAAGTCGACTGTTCGGCAAAAAAATATCGATAAATTCTTCCCTTGGAGTAATCTACGAGAAAATTACTATATTGAATGCCGTTACACACCTGAAGGAAAATTGTCCTCACTCTATCAACTCTATCGTCCCAGCAGCTTACTTTTCAACAATCAACGAGATGGCGTGACGACCGATCAAGTGGCACGAGTGTTGCAAGCACAATTTAAAATTCCGCCTAAGGTAAAAACCAAAAGCTGGGGTGGAACAGGGACTTATCGTGCATATTATTGGGAAAATGATAAAATAAAAATCACGGTCGATCGACAAGGAAGCGAACGCCTAGGCAATGTATTTGTGCTGTATCAAATCAAACCCATTCAAACATTTCTTGCCTATCAATAACTTGAGCTTTAACAGAGTTTATCAAATCGGCCAAGCTAAGCATCTAATCACCAGCCGCTAGACAATAGGAGACCTCAATGAATAGTCTACAAGCAGTCCAACAAGGCTTATTACACTACCAGCAAGCCAGCGACCAAATGATCCAAGCCACCACGCCTCAAACACCCGAACAGATGGCTAATAATAAAAAGAATCCAACACCCTCTATAGAAACTGCTGCAACGAATATGGTTCAAGGAAAGGAGATGTCTGAAGCCAGCATCAAGGCACTTAAAACAGAAGATAGCTTGATTGGACATCTTTTAGACATTATGGCCTAGGAAAGTACAACATCCTTCACAGAAGAAATACAACAAGTAAGAATAAAAGGAATACAAAAGGATGATATAGAAATCAAGCCAATTTAAACTAGAATGGGAATACAAATATTCAAAAATAAATGGCGGAGCGGACGGGATTCGAACCCGCGACCCCCTGCGTGACAGGCAGGTATTCTAACCAGCTGAACTACCGCTCCGTGATTGGTGGGTGATACTGGGCTCGAACCAGTGACCCTCGCCTTGTAAGGGCGATGCTCTCCCAACTGAGCTAATCACCCAATCACATCATTTTTTCATTGCATCCTTAAAAGAATACAAAATACTTTTTCAAACTTTTAAGCGCTTCAAAAAAACGCCCATCGCTTTAAAAGATGGGCGTATTATAAAGGCTGTAGCGTGATTGTCAACAAAATTTCATAGATTTTTTTAACCTACCACACCTTGAAAATGCTTAACTGTTAACAGCTTCTTTAAGCGCTTTACCCGCTGTGAACTTAGGCACTTTTGCCGCTGGTATTTCCATTGTTGCACCAGTTTGAGGATTACGACCTGTACGCGCTGCGCGCTCACCGACTTTAAAAGTTCCAAAGCCGATAATCGCAACTTGATCCCCTTCTGCCATGGCTTGAGTAATCACTGTAACAGCTGCATCCAATGCTTTTGCAGCGTCTGCTTTGGTTAATCCTGACTCTTCTGCAATGGCACTAACGAGTTCTGACTTATTCATATTAAAGTTTCTCCATAAGTTAATTTTTTCAAGGCGGCCCTGAAATGAGGCTAAATGTATTTATAGCAACCTTTAGCCAAAACTGTCAACCTTAAAAGGACAACAAATTGGCTAAAAGCTCGATTTTTAGGAAATTAGTGGCTATTCATCCCTTTTTCTTTAAACCCATTGGTTTTTTTTACCACATCTATCACACCCTCTGCCTGAGCGTCATTAGTTTTATTTATATCAATTTCTTTTAATACCTCTCGAGATTGAGGCTGTGAAACCAAAGCGTGTTGAAAAACTTCATCTATCCACTTAACGGGTATCACCTCAATTTGAGAAGTCACCTCTTCTGAAATTTCTTTGAGGTCTCTTGCATTCTCATAAGGAATCAACACTTTTTTAATACCTCCTCGGAGTGCAGCTAATAGCTTTTCCTTTAATCCACCAATCGGTAAAACCTCACCCCGAAGTGTAATCTCCCCTGTCATCGCCACATCTGAACGCACTGCAATATCGGCAAAGACAGAGGCAATCGCCGTACACACAGCAATCCCTGCACTGGGGCCATCTTTTTTAATAGCCCCCTCAGGGAAGTGCAGATGCAAGTCATATTTTTCATAAAAGTCCGACTCCAAACCTAATTGCTCAGAATGACTACGAATCACACTCATAGCGGCTTGAGTGGATTCTTGCATTACACTGCCTAGCTGACCTGTCGTCACCACTTTGCCTTTACCAGGCATCTTGGTCGCTTCAATACGCAACAGATCCCCACCTACTCGGGTCCAAGCCAATCCCGCCACTTGACCAATCTGGCTCTGTTCATCCGCCAAGCCGATCCGATAGCGAGCAACACCTAAGTAGTCTTCTAATGCATCTTGGTTAATAGTTATCGGTGCCGTTTTCTCTTTAAGCACTAACTGCTTCACCGCTTTCCGACAGAGTTTAGCAATTTCACGATCTAATAACCTCACCCCTGCCTCTCGTGTATAGAATTGAATAATGGCTTCAAGTGCATCATCCGTGACTTCAAGCTCACCCTGTTTCAAGCCGTGTGCTTTGAGCTGTCTAGGTAATAAATGTTGCTTGGCAATTTCCATTTTCTCCGCTTCGGTATAACCGGCTAAGTTAATCACTTCCATACGGTCTAACAGAGGCTCTGGAATATCCATTGAATTGGAAGTGGCGACAAACATCACATTGGACAAATCATATCCCACCTCCATATAGTGGTCGGCAAAGTCTTTATTTTGCTCAGGATCTAACACCTCCAATAAAGCACTTGCTGGGTCGCCACGAAAATCTTTTGCCATCTTATCAATCTCATCAAACAAGAAGAGTGGATTGATCGTGCCCGCCTCTTTCATCTTCTGCATAATACGACCTGGCATGGCACCAATATAGGTGCGGCGATGCCCGCGAATTTCGGCTTCATCTCGCACGCCCCCCAATGACATCCGTACATACTTTCGATTGGTCGCTTCGGCAATAGAACGGGCTAAGGTCGTTTTACCTACCCCAGGAGGTCCCACCAGACAAAGAATTGGACCATTCAATTTATTCACTCGTTGTTGAACCGCCAAATATTCCAAAATGCGCTCTTTGACCTTTTCCAAACCTGCATGCTGAGCATCTAAAATTTGCTCTGCTTTTTCTAAGTTTTTAGATAAACGAGAGCGTTTTTTCCAAGGAATACTCAACACCCAATCTAGATAATTACGCACAATCGTCGCTTCTGGAGACTGAGGAGACATCATTTTGAGTTTTTTCAACTCCTC
>JALUXI010000274.1 GCA_027019045.1 Piscirickettsiaceae bacterium
ATCTGTTGAGTGGGCAAAGTTAGTTTTAGTTGTTGGTTTGGGGAGCAGACGAATTAAACTTTCAGCGGGGTTAGAGGCGATAAGCTGCATACCTACCAAAGTATCGAAAACTTGACGGCAATAGGTAGCAGCCTTTTTAGCCGTCTCATATTTACCTTCATCGGTCAGCCGCTGGCAGATATTCAATAAATCAAGCGTGGTGATCTCTGTAACAGGTTTTTTATCCAAGGGTGGGTACAAAACTTTTCTTTGTAAACGGCTTCTCTCTTTCAGGGTAGATGGTGCAAGGTTAAGGGTTTCCAATGTTTGTTCAGCATAATAGGAAAAAGGCTTAAAGCTCGAATGGTGAGGCTGATGAATATCGGGGGTTCGTCCATGAGCAACATCATTCATAGCTTTTTCATGTAGCTCTCTAGCCTCTTTCAGGCTGATGGCTGGATATTTTCCAAGCGTGAGGGTTTTCCGTTTGCCGTAAAGTTTGTAATCATACCGCCACACCTTGTTGCCTGATGTGTACACCATCAGATAAAGCCCGCCACCATCTTGATATTTGGTGTTAGAAAGCTTGCCTTTATTAACCCCCTTATTTGCCTTAAGAGGTTTTGCCGCTTTTATCTTCCTATCTGTGAGCTTCCTGATCATATTCGCCCCAAATCAACTTACCGTAAAATTTACCGTAAATTTAACAGGATTTGTACGGTAAGTAAAGGACACTAACGGAATCTAAAAGAGCGTAAGTTATTGATTTAAAAACCTTAACGGAAGGTAACGGATACAAAAAAAGCACCTGATCAGGGTGCCTTTTTTATTTCAGCTAGCTTTAAAAGTAGTTAATTACTTTTGGCGTGCTTTGAAACGAGGGTTAGTTTTGTTGATGACATAAACCTTGCCACGACGACGCACGATTTGGCAGTCTTTATGACGATTCTTAGCTGATTTTAGAGACGATAGTACTTTCATATCTAGATATCCATGGTTAGTAAAGCAAAACAAATGGTACCGTTTGCTTTGGGGTTCAAATTTGAAAGCGGGATTATAGGCATTTCATCTGCTTAAGTCAACCCCAAACCCTCAGATAAAAATTGGATAAAGTGTGCTGCACCTTGTCTGCTAGGGGGTTGCAAAAAATCTTAGCTTCACCCATCGGTTAAGCGGGCATTTTTTGTGAGTCCATAGCTGGCAAGGAGTGGGGCGATTTGCCGATTTCTATCTGAGGATTTGGGGGCTTAATAGTGCGTGAAAAGTTGGGGTAAAAAGCGGATGGAGTCCGTTATAATGCGTGCATTGGTTGGATGATAGGTTGAGTCATGGTTTCAGAAGCAGTAGAAGAACGCAGTCAAATGGAATTAACGATTGATGAGGTGTTAGGGCCATCGGGTAAATTGGCCGGGTTAATTGAAGGGTATCAGGCACGGGAAGCTCAATTGGAGATGGCGGAGACGATTGCGCAGACAATTGAGGAAGAGGGATCGTTGCTTGTTGAGGCAGGCACGGGAACAGGAAAAACTTTTGCCTATCTGGTGCCTGCTTTGCTTTCAGGCAAGACTGTGATGATTTCGACGGCAACCAAAAACTTACAGCAGCAGCTGATGGAAAAAGATCTGCCGTTGCTGTTAAAGGTGTTGAAAATTGAGGGCAAGGTGCGTTTGTTGAAAGGGCGGGAGAATTATATCTGCCCACAACGCTTTGAAATTGCACAGACCTCTGAGCAGCATAGCCGTGCAGACTGGAAAAAGTTGTCTGATATTCAGGTGTGGATGGAGCAAACTGTTTCAGGTGATCGAGCAGAGTGCGATGCGGTGGATGAGAATGATCTGATTTGGCGAAAGGTGTGTGCCAAGTTGGAGTTTTGTCAGGCAAATAGTTGTAGTAGTGAGGAGGGCTGTTTTTATCCTAAGGTGAAACAGCAAGCACAAGAAGCACAGGTGTTGGTGGTGAATCATCATCTATTCTGCGCTGATTTGGCATTACGAGAACAAAATTTCGGCGAGCTGTTACCTGAAGCAGAGGTGTACATTTTTGATGAGGCACATCAACTCCCCGATATTGCAGCACAGTTTTTGGGCTTTAGCATCAGTCGTGGGCAGTTTGATGAGCTGGTGCGAGATATCAAAAAGGCACAAAAGCAGGAAGCCGAAGAGATGCAGGAGCTGGTGGATCAAGCGAATGCACTGGATAAAGAAGTGAAGTTGCTGAACGAAGGGTTTGGCAAATGGGAAAAACGCTGGAACTGGCAGATGTTGGAAGGACTGGCGTCTTTTGAGCCTCAGCTCAATCGTGTTCGCAATCATTTAGAGCAGTTGAATGAGACTTTAAAAGCGGTGAAAGAACGGGGCAAACAGCTGGCAGCGGTTCAGGTTCGGATAGCAGAGTTGTTGGCACAGATTAAGTTTTGGCAGTCGCCCGATTCAGATAAGCAGGTACGATGGGCAGAAAGTAGTCAGGGGCGGTTTAAGTTGAATTTGACTCCATTGAGTGTGGCAGGGGCGTTTCAGCAGCAGCGAGAGATATTGGGTGGTGCGTGGATTTTTACTTCGGCGACGCTGACGGTGAATCACCAGTTTGATTATTTTGCGAATCGATTAGGGCTCAATGATGCGGATAAATTGGAGCTGCACAGTCCTTTTGATTATGCTGAACAAGGGGTGATTTACCATCCTGTGGGGTTGCCTTCTCCAAATTCGCCCGATTATGTCAAGATTTGTTTAAGAGCGATTTGGCCGATTTTAAAGGCAGCAGAAGGGTCGACCTTTTTATTGTTTACCAGCTATCGTGCGTTAAAAGAGGCGGCAGAGATTTTATCGCAGCACTGGGAGGGTACTCTGCTTGTGCAGGGAGAGCAGCCTAAGGCGATGCTGCTAGAGACCTTTAGGCAGACTGAGCGAGCGATTTTATTGGGAACAAGTAGCTTCTGGGAAGGCGTGGATGTGAAAGGGGAGGCATTGAAGGTGGTGATGATTGATCGTATCCCTTTTATTCCGCCTGATGATCCAGTGGTGCAGGCGAGAGAGTCTTATTTAAAAGAGAAAGGGCTGAATGGCTTTGTACATTTTCAATTGCCAGAGGCGACCATTGCATTGAAGCAGGGAAGTGGACGGTTGATTCGAGATGTCACCGACTATGGGGTGTTGGTATTGTGTGATCCGAGATTGTCCACTAAAGGGTATGGTCGTCAAATTCAAAACAGCTTGCCTGATTTTCCTTGGGTGTATGATTCCGCTCAAGCGATTGCATTTTTAGAGGAGAAAAAAGGGTGAAGATTTTAGCAGTAGAGACATCAACCAAGGCGTGTTCTGCGGCTTTATGGTTGGATGGTGAAGTGGTTGAACAGTTTGAGGTTGCCCCTCAAAAGCACGCTCATCTCATTTTGCCGCAGGTTGAGCAGTGTTTTGCTGAAGCGGGATTGCCAAAAGGAGAGGTTGATTGTTTAGCTTTTGGAGAAGGCCCTGGTGCTTTCACAGGGGTGCGAATTGCCGCAGGGGTGATTCAGGGGTTGGCATTGGGTTGGCAAAAGCCAGTTTTAGCCGTTTCTAGCTTAGAAGCTTTGATGTGGCAAGGCTTTCAGCAGACAGGACAGACGCAGTGGCACGCTTTTTTGGATGCCAGAATGAAAGAGGTTTATTGGCAATCAGGTCAGGTTTTGGAGGGAGAGGTACAAAGCAGTCAGGTTGCGTTATGTTCTCCTGAACAGGCTGATTTATTGGCAAGCATTCAACAGAAGGATGCCTGGGGGGTTGGCGATATTGTGGATGCTTATCCTGATTTAAGCGCACAATTCGGTGAGCGATGGTTAGATGCACTGCCTCGTGCTTCGGCGATTGCAGAAGTGGCTAGCCAGAAATTAGCTAAAGAGGTTGCTTTGGCAAGCCCTGTCACTGAGGAGATTCCTTTGCCAGTTTATTTGCGAAACAATGTGGCGGATAAACCGAAATCAAGGGCTTAGAGTCGTGTTGTGGAAGATGACTAATTTTTAATCAGAGTCATAAAGGTGTCAGACTTTATTGGCTTTTTTTGGTTTAATATGAGGCTACACACACAGTTATCCACAAAAGATGTGGACAGAAGGTGTGGAGAAGTCAGGAGAATATAAAAATGCATAATTATCGAAATATTTTAGTGCCTGTTGATTTTTCAGAACACAGTGAACAAGCCATTGGGCGAGCGGTGAATATGGCCGCACTCTATGGTGCAGAGATTGAACTGTTTCATGTGACTGAAGTCCCGACCTATCCTGTGCTGGAGGATGTCGCTGTGACAGGCGTGCCTGGGATTTGGGATGTTGAGCTTACCCAGGAAATTTTACAGGCAGCGGAAGAGCGGTTGAAAAAGCTGGCTCAAGAGAATGGCGTCAAACCAGAGCATTGTAAGGTGGTGGTGGGTATTCCTTCAGTGGATATTGTTGACCGTGCTGAAGAGATTGGAGCAGATTTGATTGTCATGGGGCGACACGGCGTGTCGTTTATCGAAAAAATATTGGGGTCAACCACTGATGCAGTTTTGCATCATGCGAAATGCGATGTGATGACTGTATTTTTAAGAGAGGCGAAGTAGATGAACCGTCAATTAAAAGCAATATTTTTAGGGTGTTTGATGTTATTTGCACTGCCCGTATGGGCACATGGCAAACATTTTAAAGTGGGTGAAACGGTTTTTGTCGGTTTTCCAGCGGCAGATATTAAAGATGATGCGTTTATTATTGGGCTGATAACCAAGGTATTACCAAAGAATCAGTATCGTATCAAAGTGATGGATTATGTGAAAGGGCATGATTACGGGGTTTCTTGTGTCCCTATGGCGGTGGATGAGCAGGGAGAGGCTTCGGAAGAGAAAGGTTGGGAGATGTGGAGTGATAAGAAACAGCTCACCCAAAATGGTCTAGAGTACAAAGTCAAAGGTAAAAATGTGATGCCACTGTCTGAAGGTCAGCATCTATTTATTACCCGTAATAATGTGTATGTCAACTTTGGGCGTTGGCGCTCTAATGCGCCGATGTTGAGTGTTGATCGATTGGATATTGCTGAAAATGAAGCGCGTTCAGCTGGATTGTCTTCAATGATACCCGCATTTGAAATAGCCAAAAAAGACCGTCAAGCCTATTATGAAGGGAATTTTGGTCGTCCTTATTGGCCGCATGAAGCGATTAGTCGGTTGCCAGCGGTGCTTAAAGCGGCACTGCATGAGCTTAATACCCACCCCGAATTGAAAAAACAGTGGTATGCCAAGCAACGAGATTGGCAAAAAATCAATCAAGATTCGTATCTTTACTTTATGATGCAGGCACTGACTAAAATCACCAATGATGCACAATATACCTTGGATGATGCCGACCTGAGTAAAGCAGATCCAAAGGCTGTGGCAGAAGTGAAGGCGTTGCTTAAGCAGTTAAAAGAGCGGTAAAAGCATTATTTAAAGTGGTAGTAGGTTTGGTTGAGGTAGTCGACAACCGTATCGACTTCATCATCAAACCAACCCACTTTCAGGTTGCTGTCGCAGAGTTTGACCTGCTTTTTTAAGTTGCCCAAGCTCTCCATTTTGGTATAACCAGCATGAAAACTCATTACAGAGTGGCAACGCATACAGCGTGCTTGATCCATGAGTTGTTTTCCAGCATGTAAATTATTTGAATCGGACTGACTGGAAGGTGTCGCCTGGGCGGAATGAAAGGTGAAGGCACTCAGAAGTGCACCTAATAGTAAAAGTGGATTTTTCATGCGTAGCCTCTTAATGTTTTTCTTAATATTCTATAGAAAAAACTTAGCCTTGTTTTAGAAAAAACTTATAATGCGTCGCCATAACTTAATGAAATTTATATAATTGTTTGCTTATGGTTAACTTGAAGAGGGTATATGTCTAAACAGATGGAAACAACAGAGTGTACTTACATTAAGGGTAAAGATGATAGTTTGGAGCACTCTATTTTTCGAATGC
>JALUXI010000275.1 GCA_027019045.1 Piscirickettsiaceae bacterium
TCATTACTATCAATATCTTCAAATGCCTGTGCAGATGACGCCATCATTGGCATAGCCAAAGCCACTAAAGCGGAAAGTACGGTTTTCTTCATGGTTTTCTCCTTTAATAAAGAGTCATTAGATACTCTTCTCTATTCTATCAACTTACCGTGACTAACACATCCCGCATTTGCATAAAAGCAATCAAGTACTCAAACAACATTCGCCAAAACAGTTCCATCAGGAAAAACATTCCCAAAGAGAGTCCCAAGACCCACAATTGATACTTCAAACTCAACTGCTGCCAAGACCACTTCCCCCCTTCTTTGAGCGCATCACCCGTTGTCCCCAGCTTATTCAATAACCACCGCACCACCAGCGGCAAGACAATCGGCACACCGACCGCCCCTAAATAATAAAATACGACCAGCGCATCAATACTCACCATTGACTTAAAGCTTAAAAAATCCCAAATCGCCTGCATATTTAGTCCTTTTGTTTAATTAACTGCCCAATCTGTAACCGATCGCGCAGATCAAATAACTTTCCACTGGCAATAAACAGGGCAATCAACGCACCTGCACCCGTCGAGACGGTAATCAACAACATAATCATCATTTGATACTTCACTGCCTCCATCGGATCTGCACCTGCCAAAATCTGCCCCGTCATCATCCCTGGTAGCGAGACCACACCCGCTGCCACCAGCATATTGATAATCGGAATCATCGCTGTATGCAAACTCTGCTCTCTGACAAAACGAATTGCCTGCTGACCTGTTCGTCCCAGCGCCAGCTGCGCCTCAATCGCTCCCTTCTGTTGAATCGCATTCTTCGTCAAAGTATCCAGCGCAATCCCTACCGTTGTCATACTATTACCCAGCACCATCCCCAACAAAGGAATCGCATACTGCGGCATCCACCACGGGGTAGGTTGAATCACCAGCGTCAACACCATCACTGTCACCACCAATGCCGTCATCGATAGAGACAATAATCCAATCCAGTAAGACCCCCATTTGGCAAACACATAAGTTTGGCGCTTCACAATCTCATACCCCGCAAAGCCCATCATCACCAAACCCACCAACGCCACCCAGACAAACTGATTCGCCGCAAATACCCAACTCAACCAAACGCCCATCAACAACAACTGAACCATCATTCTTCCCGTTGCAATCCAGAGCTGCTTAGTCTGCGAAAAACCGTTTAACAACAGCAAAATGCCCAATAAAAATACTAGGCTCGACAAAAAGGCTAAATCTAAGTAAGATAAGATTATCATTTTCATTTTTAAGCTATTTTTAAGTTATTTCCATTAATTATAAGAGTATTTGAGAGCTTTGCACGAGTGGAACGCACTCACTATAAATTATAATCACTAAGAGACCTTATTCCATGTTCGACACACTCTATAAAACTTTATTTGAACACTCCAGAGACGGCATTGCACTCATGGATTTAGAGACAAATTTTATAGAGACAAACCCAGCGTACAGTCAAATCACAGGCTACTCTAGAGAAGAACTCAAACAAACTTCATGTGTCGCCATGAGCGTTGAAGAAGACATCCCTAAAGCACAAGCCGCTCTTGAAGAACTACTAAAAACGGGGGAATACCCTCAACTTATTAAGCGCTGCTATCATAAAGATGGACATCAGATTACCGTCGATATTTCCCTCGTCCTCATGCCCGACAAACAAACCATTCTTGCAACAACCAAAGACATCACTCAACAACAATCCCTGATTGAAAAACTCGCTTGGCAAAATACCCATGATCCCCTCACCCATCTTCTAAATCGAGAGGCATTGAAAACAAAGTTTACACAATTATCAACCCCCTCCGATACCCATACACACCTACTCTGCCTGCTGGACCTCGATCATTTTGGACAAATCAATCAACTCTATGATGAAGAAACAGGAGATGAAATTCTCAAACAAGTCGCTAACCGACTGCTTCACCTCACTCAAGATCAAGACCATATTGCTCGATTAGGCGGGGATGAATTTCTGCTTCTGCTCACCCATATCCCTAAAAACGCCATCGATTCTACACTTCAGCGGATTCACCACGCATTTAAATCCCCCTTCACGCTTCCTAACCAAGACAAAGTTGTTCTAACACTGAGCACGGGCATTGCCTGCCCACAACAACAAGATGACTTTGACGCCCTTCTTCGACAAGCAGAAAAAGCCCTCTATCAAGCCAAAAACTTGGGTCGAGACCAATTTATTATCTTTGACCACACCCTAGAAGAGAAACAACGACAACGACAACAAATCAAACAGGAAGTCCGCATCGCCATTCAAGATAATCAGTTTGAGCTCTACTACCAGCCCAAAGTCAACATGGAGACAGGAGACATTATCGGCTATGAAGCACTGATTCGATGGCATCATCCAGAAAAAGGCTTTATGCCGCCTTTAAGCTTTCTCCCTTACATTGAAGGCACTTCCATTATGATTGACCTCGGCAACTGGGTCATCCACCAAGCACTCCAGCAGCTTACCGAATGGAATCAAGCAGGGCATGATTGGCATATCAGCATCAATATCGCCGCCAATCATCTAGAGGATCCAGAGTTTCTTCCCACCCTCAAACAATCGTTAGATCAATATCCTCTCGTTAAACACAAGCAACTTGAGGTTGAAATTTTAGAGTCCACCTCTATTGATAACATTGAATACATTCAACAACTGATACACCAACTTCACAAAATCGGCATCCGAGTCTCTCTAGACGATTTTGGTACAGGCTACTCCTCTTTAAGCTATCTTAAAAATCTTCCTATTGACACTCTCAAAATCGATCAATCCTTTGTTCGAGATATGCTGATTGATGCTGCAGACCTTGACCTTGTCAAAGCCATCTCGCTGATTGGTCAAACTTTCAACTGCCAAGTCCTTGCCGAAGGTGTTGAAACCCTAGAACACGGTGCCTATCTCATCCAACAAAAATGCCATTTAGCCCAAGGCTACGGCATTGCCAAACCCATGCCCGCAAAAGACATTCCTCAATGGGCTGATACTTTTAAACACAACAGTGCATGGAAACTCGCCGTGCAGCATGCTTGGAAATTTAACGACCTGCCCCTAATCATGGCACAAGCCGATCATGCCAACTGGATTGCCAAACTTCTCAGATATCTCTCAGATCCGACTCAACACACCCTATCCAAAGCAGAAATCTCTGATCATACCCAATGCCGTTTTGGCAAGTGGTACTATGGCAGAGGCAAGACAGACTATGGTCACCTCCCCACCTTCCAAAAAATCGAACCCTTGCACACCCAAGTACATCAAGTAGGCAATCAACTCTTAACTGCCCTCAACAAACAAGACCCCATCCACCTACCTCAACTCAAAACCGAACTTCTTGAACTCAAAGAACAAATCTTAGCCACACTTGAGCAGTTACAAATAGAAGTGCTTAACGCAAATTAAATACAAAGATGGCATGGAGGTTGCTTTAAATTTTTCGAACTTTTGTATACCTAAGGAGAACCACATGCTGTCTCAAATGAAAATCAAAACTAAACTGCTGATCGCCCTCGTGCCCCTCTTTTTGGCACTGCTCTTTTATGGCGTGCTCGTAATTAAGGAAAAAGTCGATCTTTATCATGAAATGGACAAAGCGCATGATACCGCTTTGCTTTCAGTTTCAATGGGAGGGCTCGTACACGAGCTCCAAAAAGAACGTGGCATGAGCGTCGGCTTTCTCTCGTCAAAAGGGCAGAAATTTGGGAATCGCCTCAAGGCGCAACGTCAACTGGTTGACAAAAAGCGTCAAGCATTCATCCAGTTCATACATCAAATAAAAGAGGAGCACCCTTCCTTATCCATCACTGATGATTTTTTGGCTATCCTATCTAAAAACCAAAAACGCAGTGAAATTCAACGCTGTGTTGATCAACTGACATGCCAACCGGCAAAAGTTGCCGCTTTTTACACCCAGCTGAACCACCAGCTAATCAATAAGGCTCTAAAGGGATTCAAAATCATGGAAGATCCCCAACTTAAAGATAAAGCTTATGCCTATTACAGCTTGTTAATGGCAAAAGATAACCTAGGTGTACTTCGTGCTGTACTCGCTGGCGAATTTACAAAAAACTTTATCACCAGTGCTAATCAAATCAAAATTAGTCGGCTTTTTGCTCAAACCCAAACATACATACAATTATTCACTCATTTTGCCGATGCAAATAACCAAGTTAAGATCAAACAACTTATAAACTCCCCTATTGCAAGCAATATACGCAAAAAAATCAAAAAAGTACTCAAAACCAACCCACTCACTGAACCTCTAGATCAAGATCCTGTTCAATGGTTTAAAGAAGCCTCTCAAGCGCTTAACCAGCAAAAAACACTGGAAGATACCATTGAAAATCAGCTTATTGCGCTGGCAAAAACTCAACGCAGTCAAACTCAAACCGCTGCCATTATCCAAACCGCCTTATTAACAGCTGCACTACTGATCGGTTTAATCTTCTCATGGATGATTATCCGTAGCATCCAACTTCAGCTTCAAGAGATGAATGAAACCATTCAAAATATCTCAAATAATGCAGACCTCACTCAACGCGTGCCCGTGGAAACACAAGACGAGATTGGTCACATTGCCACCGCCTTTAACGGTATGCTGGATCGCATGCAACAATTAATCGGCGACGTCCTCAACACCTCAAACCAAGTTGAAAGCTCAAGTGAAGAGCTGGTCAGCTTTGCAGATCAAACCAAGGACTCCATGACACAGCAATATGAAGCTGTGCATCAAATTCTGGACGATATCGATGAAATGAACCGTGCCATCAATGAGATTGCTAAGCGCACCGAGTCTATTAAAGACCAAGCTCAAGATGCTTTCGACAAAGGCGAAACGGCTGAACAAGTCACCCTAGACTCAGCTCAAGCCATTGAAGACCTTGCCCAAGAAATTGAAAACACCGCAGAAGTCGTAGAAACCGTTGAACAAGAGAGTCAAGAAATTCGTAGCGTGCTGGATATTATCAAAGACATTTCAGAACAGACCAACCTGCTTGCCCTCAATGCCGCTATCGAAGCCGCACGGGCGGGCGAACATGGTCGAGGCTTTGCCGTCGTGGCAGATGAAGTGCGTTCACTGGCCGTTCGTACTCAACAGTCCACCGAAGAGATTCAACGCATTATCGAAACCCTCTCTACCCAAACCAGCAAGGCCAATATCGCCATGCACCAATCTAAAGAGACCGCAATTGATAATGTCAAACAGATGGACACCATCAAAGAGGCACTCAATGATATTCTCGACAGTATGCGTGCTACCCTTCAAGCCAATGAAGAAGGCGTACGGGTTGCCCAAACCCAAACCGAAAAAGCCAACCAAGCCAAAGACAGCATTAACCAAGTACAGCGCCTGGCTGAGGGAGCACAAGAAAACACTGAACATGTTTTCACTGCCTCGCATCACTTAAAAGAGTTGGCACAACAACTTAAAGAAAAATCAAGAACCTTTAAAATTTAAACCCCATGCATGAGCCAGTAGAGACCAACAACCTGCATCTCTTACTGCGCTCACTCACCCAATTTGCCCAGCAACAAGCCACTCAAGGGCATCGTGGCTGGGTCATACTCCAAGGGGATCTCAATTGGCAAACCGCCCTTTGGCAACACTGGGTGACTCAACACCCTGACGCAGCCTGCCTGCAGCTTGACACCCCAGCCCATACACTATCCAACACTCACCCCAACCTAAAAACCATCACCGCCAAGCAATGCTGCCAACTTTTAGGACAGAATTATCAACACGCCTTTTTTAGCTGGCAAAGCGAAGAGGGACTCGACCTAAACGCCCTCGGCATCCTCACAGGCACCCTCACCGCA
>JALUXI010000276.1 GCA_027019045.1 Piscirickettsiaceae bacterium
TACCACTTGACCCGTTTTGCCCACCCGTTTGGCATAGGCTTTGCTAAAATCCCCAGTCCCGCCTGCTAAATCAAGCACTTTCATCCCTGGACGAATCCCTGCCAGTTCAATGGTGCGGCGTTTCCATAGGCGGTGGATGCCGAGGGACATTACATCGTTCATCACATCATATTTATCCGCAACGGAGTCAAATACGCCTTTGACTTTTTTGACTTTCTCTTCCACGGGGACTTCGCTAAAGCCAAAGTCAATGGTCTGTTTGGGGTGTTCCGCACTCATGGTTGGTTTTCCTTTCATTTTTGTAACGACTCAGCTCACCCCTGAAATCCGCCACTTCTGCGTTGGAAAATGGTCATTTACAACTTGTAAACTCACATTTCCCGCCTTGAATTGACGAATTTCAGGGGCAATCTGAGCAGTTACGGTATCTGCTGAATAGTGACTAACTTTTCTAAATCTGGATGGGTGTGACCTGCTCGGTTGAGACGACGGAGGTAGTCCATCCAGTATTTGTCTTGGTGTTTGCCGAGGTCATAGAGGCGTTCCCAAGTGTAGATGCCTGTATCGTGACCGTCATCAAACGCTAATCGTATGCCATAGTTGCCGACGGGGACAATGGCATCAATATTGACATCCTGTTTATCCACTTGCAAGACTTCCTGCCCAGGGGCGTGTCCCGTGACTTCGGCAGATTGAGAATAGACTCGTAGGTATTCACAGGGCAGCTCAAATCGCTCACCCGTATCAAAAGCGATTTCCAATATTTTCGATTTTTGATGAAGTTTGATTTCAGTGGGATTGGGCATATCGTTACAAAATATATTGTGAGAGATCTTGGTTTTGTGCCAGTTCGCCGAGTCGTTCATTCACCAGCGTTTCATCAATGACGACGGTTTCGCCTGATTTTTCTGGGGCATGGAAAGAGATCTCTTCAAGCAGTCTTTCCATCACTGTGTGCAGGCGGCGAGCGCCGATATTTTCGGTGTTTTCATTGACTTCAAAGGCGATTTGGGCGATGCGTTCAATCCCTGCGGGGGTGAAGTCAATCTCGACCCCTTCGGTGGCAAGCAGTGCCTTGGCCTGTTTAATTAGGGAGGCTTTGGGTTCGGTGAGAATACGGACAAAGTCTTCAACCGTGAGCGATTGTAGTTCAACTCGAATGGGCAATCGCCCTTGTAATTCAGGAATCAGATCTGACGGTTTGGTGAGGTGGAAAGCCCCTGAGGCGATAAATAAAATATGGTCGGTTTTAACCATGCCGTATTTAGTGGAAACGGTATTTCCCTCGATTAGCGGTAACAGATCTCGTTGCACGCCTTCACGAGAGACATCGCCGCCATGACCTTCTTGGCGTTTGGCGACCTTGTCGATTTCGTCTAAGAAAACAATGCCGTTCTGCTCAACAGATTCCAAGGCTTGGGCTTTGATCTCTTCTTGGTTAATCAGGGCTTGGGCTTCTTCTTCAATGAGTTGTTTCAGTGCTTCTTTAATCGGCAGTTTGCGTTTCTGCTTTTTGCCTTTATTGAGGTTTTCGAACATCCCTTGCAATTGCTGCGTCATGTCCTCCATGCCTGGCATGCCCATGATTTCAACTTGGGGGAGCGGGCGTTCGAGGTCGATTTCAATCTCTTTGTCGTCTAGCTGACCTTCTCGCAGTTTTTTGCGAAACTTTTGCCGTGTCTCCGCCATATTATCATGGCTGGCTTCTTCAAAGCCTCTGGCAGGGGGGAGGAGGGTGTCTAGAATGCGTTCTTCCGCACGAGCTTCTGCTTTGGTCTGCACTGCTTGCATCGCCTTCTCTTTCTGCATCTTAATCGCCGTTTCCACCAAGTCACGAATAATCGAGTCAACATCACGACCAACATAGCCCACTTCGGTAAATTTGGTAGCTTCGATTTTAAGGAAAGGGGCATCGGCGAGTTTTGCAAGACGGCGAGCGATTTCCGTTTTCCCGACCCCTGTTGGCCCAATCATGAGGATATTTTTAGGGGTGACTTCTTGACGCAGGTTTTCAGGCAGTTGGCTTCTGCGCCAGCGATTGCGCAGGGCAATGGCGACGGCTTTTTTGGCATCACTTTGGCCGACAATAAATTGATCGAGTGCGTGAACAATCTCTTTTGGGGTCATCATTTGGGGACGGTTCTCCATTTGTTCCATTTATTCGTAATCGATAAATTATAAGGTAAAATGAACGCAAAAAGTTAGGAGCTGAACAATGGGTTTGAAATTTAGCAAGATGCACGGCTTAGGAAATGATTTTATGGTGGTGGATGGCATTCATCAGCGGGTGAATGTGGACAGTAAGCAGATTCAGAAGTGGGCTGACCGTCACTTTGGTGTGGGGTTCGATCAATTTTTACTGGTGGAGCCTGCTGAGCAGGCTGGAGTGGATTTTAAATATCGTATTTTTAATGCAGATGGGTCGGAAGTGCAGCAGTGTGGCAATGGGGCGAGATGTTTTGCCAAGTTTGTTTTTGATAAAGGGCTGACTGATAAACGAGAAATTCAAGTGGAGACGGCATCGGGGCTGATTGTGCTGTATTTGGAAGAGAATGGTTGGGTGCGGGTTAATATGGGCGCACCTCGTTTTGCGCCAGCGGCCTTGCCCTTTGAGATGCCAGAGGAGCAGGCGCAGTATTTGATTGAGGTGGAGGGCGAAACCTTTGAAATTGGTGCGGTCTCGATGGGTAATCCGCATGCGGTATTGAGGGTGAGCAGTGTGGCAGAGGCGGATGTGGCTCGTTTGGGGGCGGCCATTGAGTCACATGATCTGTTTCCTGAGCGGGTGAATGTTGGGTTTGCAGAACTGTTGGATGAGTCCCATATAAAACTACGAGTTTATGAGCGAGGGGCGGCAGAGACTTTGGCGTGCGGCACAGGGGCTTGTGCGGCGATGGTGGTGTTTCGTCAGCAGGGTTTAGTAAAAGATGAGGTGATTGTCTCCTTACCTGGAGGTGATTTAAAAATCCAGTGGAATGGGGATCCGCAATCGCCTGTCTGGATGAGTGGTCCTGCGGTGACAGTATTCGATGGTGAGATGGTGGACGCATGAGCCAGTTTGAGAGAGAACTGCATGCCGAAGAGGTGGCGGACTACCTGTATCACAATCGTGAGTTTTTTCATGTGTTTCCTGAGCTGCTCAATGAACTGAGTGTGCCGCACCCTAAGTTAGGTGGGGAGATTTCTCTGCTGGAGCGGCAGGTGTGGAATCTTCGTCAGCAAAAGGAAGCGTTGCAGCAGCAGATTGAAGCCTTGACTGAAGTGGCGGGTGAAAACGGGGTGCTGTTGCAGAAGGTGCAGCAGTTTGGTTTAGCGTTAATGCGCACCCAAGATGAAACGGAAGCAGTGGCTGAAGTGGTGCGGCAGATGAAGGAAGTATTTGGTGTACCATTTGTGGCGTTATTTAGCTGGGAGATGCCGAGTTGTCAGGTGGAAGGTTTGCATCAATTGGGGCTGAGTCAGGCTTGGTTGAAGGCATTAAAAGAGACTTTGCAGCCTGAACATCCTGTGTGCGGCGGTTTGGAATCCCATTGGCAAAAGGGGTTGTTTCCACAGGTGGACACGGAGGTGCGTTCTACTTGCTTATTACCACTGGGCCGTGAGCGAGTTTGGGGGGTATTGGCACTGGGCAGTGATGAAGAGACTCGATTTCATGCTGAGCAGGGAACTTATTTTTTAACCTTGATGGGGCAGATGGTGAGCGCCAAGCTGGCCTCTCTTTTTGGTGAGTAGAGAATGTTTTATCAAAATTATGCAGATAACCAACAGGGTGATGCGTCAAAAATTGGGGTATTAGTGACCAACTTAGGCACGCCTGATGCGCCGACACGGGAGGCATTGAAGCCTTATTTAAAAGAGTTTCTATCTGACCCCAGAGTGGTGGAGCCACCGCCCCCTCGCTGGGTATGGAAATTGATTTTAAATGGGATTATTTTGAATACCCGTCCTCAAAAATCCGCAGAAGCCTATCAGACGGTCTGGAATTCTGAAGGAGCGGGCGCACCTTTATTAAATATTTCCAAGCGACAACTCTCGGGTATTGAAGAGAAGGTGAAACAGCACCTAAATACTGAGGTGGCGTTTGAGCTGGGGATGCGTTATGGCAATCCTTCTATTGCGTCCGCTTTGCAGAAGTTGCAGGCAAAAGGGTGTCAGAAGATTGTGGTTTTGCCGCTTTATCCACAGTATGCGGGAGCGACAACAGGTTCGACTTTTGATGCGGTCTTTGCAGAGTTGCAGTCGTGGCGCTGGGTGCCTGAGGTGCGAACTATCGGTCAATACTATCGCCACCCTGGCTATATCCAAGCCTTGGCAAACAGTATTCGAGCATATCAAGCGGAACATGGCAAACCTGAGTTGTTGGTGATGTCTTATCATGGGATTCCTCAACGCTATTGGGAGAATGGGGACCCTTATCCTGATCAATGTTTTGAGACTTCTCGTCTGGTTGCAGAGGAGTTGGGATTGAAGTCTGATGAGTATCGAGTCACATTTCAGTCTCGCTTTGGTAAAGAGCCTTGGGTGCAGCCTTATACGGATGAGACGATGAAGGCGTTACCCAAAGAGGGCATTAAGCATATTCAGGTGATCTGCCCAGGTTTTTCAGCAGACTGTTTAGAAACTATTGAAGAGATTGGGGAAGAGAATCGGGAGTACTTTTTGGAAGCAGGCGGAGAGCAGTTTGGCTATATTCCTTGTTTAAATGATCGGGACGATCATACGCAAGCTTTGGCGGAGTTGGTGCTGCAAAATTTACAAGGTTGGGTTTAACGACGGAAGCGTTGGAGAAGGTAACCCTCCCTCAGTGTTAGCGATGATGAGAGGTTGATGTTAATAAAAAAGGCACTGTTGGGTGCCTTTTTGATATGTGGCTGGCTAACCGTTTAAAGCTTACAAGCACCGCCTGCGCAGCCATCATCTTCTTGCAGATCTTCGGCGCCATCACGGGTATTGTGATAGTAAAGCGTTTTCAGTCCCATTTTGTAGGCATAAAGAATATCTTTTAAGATGGTTTTAATCGGCACCTTGTTGTCTTCAAATTTGGCAGGGTCATAGTTGGTATTGGCAGAAATGGCTTGATCGACAAACTTCTGCATAATGCCTACCAGCTCAATATAGCCTTTGTTGTTAGGAATTTTCCACAGGAGTTCATAGTTGTCTTTATATTCTTTATAGCCAGGCACCACCTGCTTGAGGATACCGTCTTTAGAGGCTTTGACCGAAACATAGCCTCTTGGAGGCTCAATGCCGTTGGTGGAGTTGGTGATTTGTGAGGAGGTCTCACAAGGCATGAGGGCGGTGAGGGTGGAGTTTCTCAAACCATGTTGCTGAATCTCTTCTCGCAAACCTTCCCAATCCAAATGCAGTGGCTCATGACATACGGCATCTAAGTCTTTTTTATAGGTATCAATCGGCAAAATCCCTTCGGCGTATTTGGTGTCTTCAAAATAGTCACATTTGCCCAGCTCTTTGGCAAGGTTGACCGAGGCTTTGAGCAGGTGATATTGAATCGCTTCAAAGGTACGGTGAACTAAACCATTGGCGCTGCCGTCGGAGTATTTGACGCCATTTTTCGCTAAATAATAGGCGAGGTTGGTCACGCCGACCCCTAAAGTTCTACGACCGAGGCTGGAGTGCTTGGCAGCAGGGACGGGGTAGTCTTGATAATCCAGTAGGCTATCTAAAGCTCGCACAATTAAATCGGAGAGTTCAGCCAACTCATCCAAGTTTTCAATCTCCCC
>JALUXI010000277.1 GCA_027019045.1 Piscirickettsiaceae bacterium
ACTGCACCTGCTGCCACGGAATGCCTGTCCAGTGGGAAAGTGTTTGCAAAAGGGCTTCAACCATGCTGTCGCCTCCACTTGGGCAAGGCCAGTGTCATCTCAGGCGTGGGCAGTTGTTCAATCCATGCGATCAGCTCATCTCGTGACACAGGGGCAGGCGAAAAGAGCCAGCTTTGCCATTGGGCAACTTGCTGAGGAGTCATTGCCGCCTGCCAGCTTTGCATAGTGGCATAGTGTTGAAGCAACCAAGTTTTTAAGGCAGCTGATGACTGCTTTTCAGGCGGCAAGGCATAGAGCTGCCGCAACCACACCGCTTTTTGCCAACGAAAACGCCAAGCGGGAAGAAAACGCCGCAAAAACCATAAAATCCCCAGTCCCGCTAGCACAAAAGCGAAAAACCAGCCGCCATAGGTAAGCCATTGCAGCCAGTCGGCGCTGGGTGGAATGGGCGGTTCAATTGGCATGAGTGTGCTAGTGGTGGTCACCTTTTCAGCCATGCGTTGCCCCCGCCTGCTGTAAATGCTTCGCCAGCCAACACGGAATGGCGGTCACGGGTGCCTGAATGGTGTCCGCTTGTTCCATTGGTTCGTCACAACCGATTTTACCTAAACGGGTCAAGTCATCGGTGGTTTGCAGCCATTTCACGGTGAGATTGGCTTGCTGATAAGCATCTAACTTTTGCTGAAAATAGTGGGCCGACCATTGGGGATAACGATTCGCCAAGTCCGTGAGCGGCAAGGCGGTTCCGCCACTTAAGCCTTGCAACTGCACGCCTGTAATCGCAGGCAGTTTAAGTTCTGCGGGATCAAGCAGATGCACCAATTTAACTTGCAAGCTGTTTTGTAAACTGGAAAGCAGCCACAGTGCCGCATCATTCAAATCAATAAAATCACTGATCACGATCAGCCGCATCCCAGGTTGAAAATGGGCTTGCAGAGCATGCAGCACCGATTCAAGCGTTGGCTCTTCGACGGCATTTTGCGGTGGACAGGGACGAGAGAGATGGTGCATCACTTCGGCATAGCTGTTTTTACCTTCAAAAATCGGGCTAATGTCCACCTGTTCGGCGAGGGCGACGGCGGTGACGGGCAAGCCCTGCTGCTGGGCATACCATGCATAATAGCCTGCCACTCGCATTCCTTGCGTCACTTTGAGCTGTTGTTGTGTGCCGAACCGCATCGATTGCCGCATATCCAGCAGAATCATCAGTGACTGCTGGCGTTCTTCTTGAAACAGTTTGCTATACGCCTGTCCCGTCCGTCCCATCAATCGCCAGTTGATATGGCGGACTTCATCCCCCGCTTGATAGAGACGACTCTCTTCATATTCAAACCCACTGCCTCGAAAAGGACTCGGCTGTTCACCTTTTTTAAACGCCGTACTGAGCCGTTCATTTTCGGTGAGCCGTTGCGGCATCAATGACAACTCTTCTGCCAATTCCACGATTTGGAATTCAGAGAAAATAGGGGCTTCGGTTTTGCTAACACTGGGCGACCATTTACGCCACTGGGTCAGCCACTGTTGAACCGCTTGAAAAGGTTTCATATGAAACCTACCCCTCCGAAGAATCTTCTGAGAAATTTTCTGAGACATCTGCAGGCACCGCCACCAACTCTAGCATACGGGCAATCACTTTGTCCGCTGTCCATTGATGGGCTCGCCCCGTAAAGCTGATTGCCAAACGGTGTCGTAAAATATCGGGCAACACTTCCGCCACATCATCAGGGGTGACAAAATCCCGCCCTGCCAACCACGCTTTGGCACTGGCAGCGTGTAACAGAGAAATCGAGGCTCGTGGAGAAGCGCCAATTTCCACCACATGGGTTAATCGTTCATCCAGTTGATCCAGCTTACGGGTGGCGGCAATCAGCGCCACCATATAGCGTTCCACCGCTGGCGAGACGAACATCTCCGCCACCTGTTTGCGAGCTTGCAAAACCTTTTCAGGCGTTAATTGGGTGGAAAGCGCTGGCTTGTCTTCACCAAAGTGGCGTTGGCGGTCGAGTTGCAAAATCTTCAACTCCTCCTCTTCAGAAGGGTAATCCAGCACCACATGCAGCATAAAACGGTCAAGCTGAGCTTCGGGAAGTGGATAGGTGCCGCTCTGCTCCAGCGGATTTTGCGTCGCCAAGACTAAAAACAGTTCTGGCAGTGGACGGGTCTGACCGCCTGCGGTGACTTGCTTTTCGGCCATCGCTTCTAACAGGGCGGACTGGACTTTGGGCGGCGCACGGTTAATCTCATCCGCCAAGACGATTTCATGAAAAATTGGTCCCTTCACAAACACCAACTGCCCCGTTTTCGGATCCAAAATATCCGATCCCATCACATCACCAGGCATGAGATCAGGGGTAAACTGAATGCGCTGAAAACTGGCACTCACCCCTTGCGACAAGGCTTTCACCGCCGTGGTTTTCGCCAACCCAGGGGGGCCTTCCAATAAAATATGTCCACCTGTGAGTAGGCCTATCATCATCCGCTCCAGCAGAGAGGATTGACCAACAATAACCGATTGAAGATGCTGTTTAAGGGCTAAAAATTCTGACTGCACACTCGACTCCTACTGCTGTGATAGATTGTGTTCAATGGGATGACCTGCGGCTCGCCACTCTGGAAGCCCCTCTTCAAGCCGCCTGACAGGGATATTCTGTGCTTTAAGTAGCTGTGCCGCTTGGTGCGAATAGATGCAGTAGGGTCCTCGGCAATAGGCAACCACCGTTTTCTCCTTCAACGCCTCCCCCTGCTCAGCCTGCAATTTTTCCACCGCCTGCTCTACCGCTTCGGGTGGGAGATGGATGGCATTCGGGATATGTCCCGCTTGATACTCCTCTTCAGGCCGCACATCCATCAGAATCACTTCCTCTTTTTCTAAAGCTTGTTTGAGGGATGCCAAATCCATAGGAGCCACCTCACCTGCATCGGGATACTGGCTTAAAAGCTGTTTGACTTTATCCAGATGATTCTCTGCCGTGCGACGCAACGCTTGCAAGAGTGCCACCACATCATCATCCGCCAGATGATAAATGCGTTGCTTCCCTCTCTGCTCCACTTCCACCAGTGAGGCGGATTTGAGTACCTGAAGATGACGGGAAGTATTCGCCACACTCAACCCAGTCAACTGACTCAAACTCTCCACGCTCCGTGGCGCTTGTGCCAAATAATCTAAAATTTCAATCCGCATCGGAGAGGACAATACCTGCCCAATCTGTGCCAACTCAGCAAACAGTGCTTTCTTTAACATAAGGAGAATTTCATTCAATAAATGAATTGAATTATCCACTTATTCCTTAAAAAAACTAATAAAAAAATTTAATGAGTTTTAGATTTGATTCGCTAACCCGATAGTGTTAGAGTTGGAATATTCGGATAAGCAAATAAGGTAACCCATGAAACACCCTGCTGTGATCAAACTCGGCCTGACCCTTTTGGCATTTATACTGCTGGGTAGCCTTTTCTATCAAAAAATCTATCTGCCGAAACATACTTTTTCCACCCAATCGCCCCAAAGAGGAGATTTAAAGGTGACTGTCTTTGGGATTGGGCAGCTTTCAGCAAAAAACATTTATGCCCTAGGCAGTCCGACAGGCGGTAAATTGATGAGTGTCTTAGTGGAAGAAGGCGACTGGGTCAAATCGGGACAACTGCTTGCCTGTCTCGACCCTGTTGACTTGCCGCAACAGCTACTCGCTGCTCAAAAAGCGGTTGAACATGCCAAACTGGAAAAACAAACACTGCAAACTGAATTGCAAGGCTTGCAAGCCCAAGCCGCACTGGCTCAAGCCACCTATGAACGCTATCAAAAATTGCAAAATAAAGGCTATGCAGCTCAGGAAAAATATGACCAGTCCAAAGCCAATCTACTAGAAATTCAATCACAAATCGAGGCGACGAAGGTTAAAATCCAAGCTGCCCAAACTGCTATTGAACAAGCTCAACATCAAACCCAAGCCTTGCAAGACAAACTGGCTCGCCTAAAAATTACCAGTCCCGTTGCAGGACTGATTATTGCCAAAGATGCCCAACCGTTGCAGTCCGTCGCCCCTGCTCAACCTGTGGTGCAACTGGTCGATCCTAAAACGGTGTGGGTCAAGGCGTGGGTGGATGAACGCTTAAGCAAGCACATTCAGGTGGGGCAAGCGGCTAAAATCACCCTACGGTCACAAGCCCACACCCTGCTGGCGGGGAAAGTGGCTCGCATTGGCACCCAGAGTGACCCGATTACCCAAGAGCGAGAGGTGGATATTGCTTTTAACCAACTCCCGATTCCTTTCTATCTGAATGAACAGGCAGAGGTTCGTATCACCACCCAGCAGCTCAAAAACCAACTGCTGATTCCCGCTCAATTTTTAGTTTTTCAGCAGGGACAACCAGCGGTTTGGGTGGTCAAGTCTGGGCATGCCCACCTGCAACCTGTGATGCTGGCAGGTCGCTCTGAGCAGCAGGTGGCCATTGCAAAAGGATTACATTTACAAGACAAGCTCCTTTTACCTTCAGCTTCCCTGCATGAAGGCATGAAAGTCTATATTGAAACAGCAGCCCATGATTAACCTCGCCCAAAAAGACATTGCCCATTCATTCGTTAAGTTCATGGTCACCTCCATGGGCGTGGGGATGCTGCTAGGGATAGTAATGATTATGATTGGGGTCTATCGAGGAATGGTAATTGATGCACAGGTGTTGATCAATGATATTGATGCCGATCTCTGGGTAGTGCAAGAAAATACGCTCGGACCTTTCGCCGAAGCCTCTCGACTGCATCGGGACTTTAAAGATACCTTGAAAGCCACAGAAGGTATTGCTCAAACAGCGGCTTTCACCTTTCAAACGCTTCAGTTGCCGTTAAAAAATGGGGAGAGTCTGCGGGCAATGGTGGTGGGCTATGACCCTTTTGGCGATTTTCAGCCCTTTTCCGCCAAACGACTGATTGCAGGTCATCCATTGACACAAACGCACTACCAAATCATTGTCAGTGATAAAACCGACTATCAACTGGGTGATACCCTGCTGCTGAATCGTAACCGCTATACCGTGGTCGGCATCACGCATGGTAGTGTCTCCTCAGGCGGGGAACCGACGGCATTTGTGAGCCTCAGCGATGCCCAGCAATTGCAGTTTGTCTACTCCAATGCTCGCATTCGCAGTGACCGAGCCAGAGGCATTCATCCCACAGGCGAGGCGGATTTGGTCAATGCTGTGGTCGCTCGGATTCGCCCTGGATATGATCTTCATCAAGTCGCCGCTAATATCCAACGCTGGAAACATAAAAGTGTCTTTACCCAAAGCCAACAGCGGCAGATTTTGACGGAAAACCTGATTAAAATGGCCTCCAAGCAGATTGGGATGTTTACCGCCATTTTAATCATTGTCTCCACCATTATTATTGCGTTAATTATCTACACCATGACGTTAGAAAAAATCCGTGAAATTGCCATTTTAAAGCTGATCGGCCTCCCCAATCGCACCATTATTGGCATGATTGTGCAGGAAACAGTACTTTTAGGGCTGCTCGCTTTTGGTTTTGGTTGGCTCTTTTCACACCTAATCTATGACCAGTTCCCTAAACGGGTGGTGCTGGAAACTTTAGATGCTTGGCGGCTATTTGGCATTATCATGGTTGCCTCTCTGCTCTCCTCTTTCTTTGGCGTGCATAAGGTGATCAAAGCCGACCCCACCTCAGCCATTGGAGGATAATCATGTCCAATCAACATTTGTCTCAAAACAGTGCCATTC
>JALUXI010000278.1 GCA_027019045.1 Piscirickettsiaceae bacterium
CCTCGAGTCATTGAACAGACAGTGAGAGAAAAGTTGCCTGAAGGCTTCCAACGCAGTGAGTTCTTGTTAGAGCATGGGGCTTTGGATCAGATCATTCATCGCCATCAATTGAAACCTCAGCTGGCGAGCATCTGCCGTATGCTGATGAAACAGCCAGCGGCGTAGCTTTCACTGAATGAACGAATCGTCTCCTATGTCGATCCCTTCTCGTCAACAGCCACTCAATGATTGGATTGAGTGGCTGTTGCATTTGCACCCGACGGAAATTGATTTGGGACTGAAGAGAGTACGCTCGGTAGCGGAACGCATGGGGTTGTTGACAGCTGGCCGCTTGAGTCGCAAAGTGATGACGGTAGCGGGTACCAATGGTAAAGGCTCTAGCGTGGCGATGCTATCGGCGATTTATGATGCAGCAGGCTATCGAGTGGGGAGCTATACTTCGCCCCATTTGTTGCGTTTTAATGAACGCATTCAGATCAATCAAGCGCCCGTTGATGATCAGATGATTATTGATGCCTTTGCCGAAATTGAAGTGGCGAGAGGTGAGACGAAGCTGACCTATTTTGAGTTTTCGACTTTGGCGGCATTGAAAATTTTTGCAGAAGCTGCATTAGATGTCGTGGTGCTAGAAGTGGGACTCGGTGGCCGTTTAGATGCGGTCAATATTGTGGATGCGGATGTGGCATTGATTACTGTAATTGATGTGGATCATATCGATTGGTTGGGCGATGATCGCTCACAAATTGCGATTGAAAAGGCGGCCATTTTACGGGCAAATCAGTGGGCAGCCTGTTCAGACCCAAACCCACCGCAGACATTGGCGGAAACAGCCAGAGCCAAGCAGGCAAACCTTTTTCAACTGGGCAAACATTTTAAATTTTCTCAAAATCCCCAGTCCTGCCAAGATGAATATCGTGATTTGGATAATGCAGGACTGGGAAAACTGGCAAAATCTTGGGATTTTGTGGCGTTGGATTCGGCATTGCAAAGTGTTGAAGATTTACCCGTACCTGCACTTGCAGGGGATTTTCAGTTGCAGAATGCAGCGGGTGTTTTGGCGGCGCTGCAAGGGTTGCAAGCTGATTTACCCGTATCTGAAAAAGCGATTCATCAAGGATTAAGACAGGTCAAACATCTTGGTCGCTTGCAGTGGCTAAAGGTGGCAGGGCAGGATTGGTTATTGGATGTAGCACATAATCCGCAGTCGGCAGGGGTATTGGCCGATTATCTTCAGCAAACAGGATTACGGTTTTCGGATGCGGTCTTTTCTGTCTTAGCAGATAAGGATAGTTTGCCGATGGTGAAGCAGTTGGTGCCTTTTGTTGAGCACTGGCACATTGCGCCTTTAGTGGATGTACGGGCTTTGGACTTAGAGAGATTGCAACAGTTATTACAGCAAGCAGGGGTGGCGGATGAATGCGTGTCCATTTATCCAGATGTTGCCACAGCCGTCAATGCGGTTCAGACTAAGGGGTGTGAAAGGGTGTTAGCATTGGGTTCATTTTTTACCGTCGGGGCGGTGCTCTCCGCACTATCTGTGATGGGAAGTAGTGATGAGTGAGACCAAAAGTCAGCAAGTGAAAGAAGCGGCTGAACAGTCTAATGATGCCAAGCAGGAAGCCTCTGAAGAGAAGCTGGTTTTGGGGCTGGAACCGCAGGCGCGTCACCGGATTTTAGGAGCGTTAGTCTGGTTTCTGTTTTTATTTTTATGGCTGCCAAGTTGGTATGAGCATCCAGCGCATTTTGTGCCACCTGAAGTCAAGCAAGTTGCAAGCAATCAAACACCCAGTCAGGCGAAGGCTCAGCCCATTGCCCAGAAAGTTTATCAGCTTCCAGCTCAGCCGAAAGTTCCACCTATGGTGAGGTCATCGGATAACGCAAAAAATGCTGTAACCCATTCGCCTGTCGGCGCAGCTAAGCAGAAATCCGTTAAAGCCACTGCTAAAACAACCGCTAAAAGACCTGATAAAACCGCTTTAACAGGAATTTCAAAAAGTGCAAAGGCGGCGGAGGCGATGCTGCAGGATGAGCTCATGGTGGCAAAGGGCTGGTTTGTGCGTTTGGCCGCTTTTAAAAGCATGGGGAAAGCCAATGAACTCTTTGGTAAGGTAGAAGAAGCTGGCTATCAGGGATATGTTAAACCGATCAATAAGAACCAATATTTTGCAGTGGTTATCGGTCCTTTCGCTTCAAAAAAAGAGGCGCTGAAGGTGAAGCGTAAAGTTGACAAAGCCTATTTCGTAAAGTCGAAGATTTTTGAACGCCGCTGAAGGTGGCATAAAGATTTTTGGAGTTGTGTTATAACGAAAATGCCACCATCTCGTATCAAGCGGATGTGATAATTAAGTTACAATATGCTCCCCGTTTTTGATGTTCGTCCCATAAGAGTGAGTAGATGCTATGTGTGGAATTGTTGGAATTGTTTCAACCTCAACGCCTGTGAATCAGGAAATTTATGATGCTTTGACCATTTTGCAACACCGTGGTCAGGATGCGGCAGGGATTGTGACCTGCCAAGATGGGCGCTTTTATCAACGCAAAGACAATGGGTTGGTCAAGGATGTTTTCCGCACACGCCATATGCGGGACTTGGTGGGCACCATGGGGATTGGACATGTTCGCTATCCAACGGCGGGTTCCTCTTCCAGTGCAGAAGCGCAACCATTTTATGTGAATTCACCTTATGGCATTGCAATGGGGCATAATGGGAATTTGACCAATTCTGAGGCATTGAGCCAAGAGTTGTATGCACAGGATTTGCGGCATTTGAATACGAATTCTGATTCGGAAGTGTTGCTGAATGTATTTGCCCATGAGTTGATGAAGCGCAAAAAACTGCAAGTGACACCTGATGATATTTTTGCCACTATTCGTGATGTCCATCAACGGGTGCGAGGGGGCTATGCCACGGTTGGCATGATGCCGAATTTAGGGATTTTTGCCTTTAGAGACCCTTATGGTTTACGCCCTGTGGTGGTTGGTAAACGAGAAACGGCGGCAGGAACTGATTATATGGTGGCATCGGAAAGTGCGGCACTGGATGGGCTTGGGTTTGAGTTGATTCGTGATATTCGTCCTGGTGAAGCGGTGGTGATTACGCAAGAGGGACAGATCTATTTTGAGCAGTGTCATGATCACCCACAGTATTCGCCTTGTATTTTTGAGTTTGTCTACTTTGCGCGTCCAGATTCGATGATTGATGATATCTCGGTCTATAAGGCGCGTTTACGCATGGGAGAGATGCTGGCGAAGAAGTTGCAAAGAGAGTGGTCTGACATTGTCGACGAGATTGATGTGGTGATGCCGATTCCTGATACCAGTCGTACTTCTGCCTTGGAGATGGCAGAGGTGTTGGGTAAGCCTTATCGTGAAGGGTTTATTAAAAACCGCTACATTGGTCGTACCTTTATTATGCCTGGTCAGAAGTTACGAAAAAAATCGGTGCGGCAGAAGTTGAATCCGATTCGTTTGGAGTTTGAAGGCAAAAATGTGTTGCTGGTGGATGACTCGATTGTCCGTGGCACCACTTCAGGTGAAATCGTGAAGATGGCACGAGATATGGGCGCGAAGAAGGTCTATTTTGCCTCTGCTGCGCCTGCTGTACGCTATCCTTATGTATATGGGATTGATATGCCGAGCGCCTCCGAGTTGGTGGCCAATGGTCGTTCGACTGATGAGGTGGCTGAGTTTATCGGGGCGGATCGTTTGATTTATCAGGATTTAGATGATTTATTAGAAGCAGTGGGTGCGGGGAATCGTTCGATTACCTGTTTTGATACCTCTTGCTTTAGTGGTGAGTATGTCACAGGCGATATTACCGAAGACTATTTGCAATCGATTGATGCGAATCGTAATGATTCTGCTAAAGCGGCCAAAGCGGTTTCTGTGCCAGAAACGGTGGGATTGCATAATGATGGGAGCGAAGAGTAATGGATGCGGAGCAGTTTGATTTAGACACCTTGGCGATTCGCGCAGGCTATCAGATGACGCCTGAGCAGGAGAACAGCGAGGCGATTTTTCCGACTTCTAGCTTCCGTTATGAGTCCGCTGCACAAGCAGCTGCCCGTTTTAGTGGTGTCGAGAAGGGAAATATCTATTCTCGTTTTACTAACCCGACGGTACGGACTTTTGAAAACCGTTTGGCAGCATTGGAAGGGGGCGAGTCTTGTGTCGGCACGGGTTCTGGGATGGCAGCGATTCTCTCGACTTTTATGGGCTCTTTGGCTGCTGGAGACCATATTGTCTCTTCCCAAAGTATTTTTGGCACAACAAAAGTGCTGTTTACTAAGTATTTGATGAAGTTTGGGATTGAGGTCTCTTTTGTACCGCAAACTGATTTGGAGGCTTGGAAAGCGGCAATTCAGCCGAATACTAAGGCACTGTTTTTAGAAACCCCTTCTAATCCATTAACCGAGATTGCTGACCTGTCTGCATTGGCGGATTTGGCGCATGAGAATGATGCGTTATTGGTGGTGGATAATTGCTTCTGCACGCCGATTCTGCAACGACCACTTGAGTTTGGTGCGGATATTGTGATTCATTCGGCAACTAAGTTTATTGATGGACAGGGTCGAGCGATTGGTGGGGCTGTTGTGGGGTCGGAAGCCTTGATCGAAGAGCCTGTTCGTGGTTTTATGCGAACAGCGGGTCCTTCTATGAGTCCATTTAATGCGTGGATTTTCTTGAAGGGATTGGAAACGCTGCCTTTGCGGATGAAAGCCCACAGTGAGCATGCATTGGCTTTGGCAGAGTGGTTGCAGGCACAGCCAGTGGTGGAGCAGGTATTTTATCCTGGCTTACCCACACACCCTCAATATGCATTGGGGCAAAAACAGATGTCAGCTGGTGGCGGTTTGGTATCGTTCACCATTAAAGGGGGGCAGGAAGCGGCTTGGAAAGTGGTCGATGCTACTCAGTTGATGTCGATTACGGCAAACTTAGGAGATGTGAAAACCAGTATCACGCACCCAGCGACGACCACCCATAGTCGTGTCCCCCCTGAAGAGCGACAAGCAGCAGGAATTACCGATAACCTATTACGGGTCTCAGTGGGCTTGGAATCGATAGAGGATTTAAAAGCGGATCTACAAAGAGGGTTTGCACAACTTTAAGTAGAAAACGGGCTGGATTGAAAAAGTTGAAATTTTTCTAAAATTCCCAGTCCCGCTTGATTTTGGGGCTGGGAAATGTTTATTTTCGAGGTAGCTCTAACTCTGGCTCTTCTGCTTGACGATAAAGCACCACGGTTTTACCAATCGCTTGTACCAAGGTGGCACCGCTGTTTTGAATAAGATAGTCGATGATCTCTTTGCGGTCTTCTCGATCGCCGGCAGCAATTTTGACTTTAAGCAGTTCATGGTGTGCTAAAGAGCGATCCAATTCAGCCATGACAGCATCGGTCACGCCATTGTTGCCAATAGTAACGATTGGATTGAGACCGTGAGCAATACCACGAAGAAATTTGATTTGAGGTTGTGAAAGTTTTTTAGCCATTTTTATATTTCTTAACTGTTAAAACGGCTATTTTATAGGATTCTATTGCGTTTATGAGTAAATCTAAGTCTAAATCCAGCACCGCTTGGTTAAAAGAGCATTTTGATGATTATTTCGTCAATAAAGCCAAGCAGGAGGGCTGGCGTTCCCGTGCTGTGTATAAATTGCAGGAGATTGATGAGAAGGATTATCTGTTCAAGTCAGGAATGACGGTGGTGGATTTGGGGGCG
>JALUXI010000279.1 GCA_027019045.1 Piscirickettsiaceae bacterium
CTGCATAAAAGGTGTAAAATCCCAATGGGCCTGCGGTACTAAATGATATTCCAAGCGTTCAATACTGGTCGCAATATCCCCCACCAAATCCGCCTGCGGGAAATAAACAGGATCAATCTGGGCATTGGTAAAGTTGACATGCAATACCTGCTTGCCACAGTCCCCTTCAGGACTCATAAAAAAGGGCGGCTTTTCCACCACATCATGCCCGACATTGATGATTAAATCCGCCTGTTCAATCGCCTGATGCACAAAGTCTCCTGAAGAAAGGGCAGCCGTCCCAATAAACAGAGGATGGCGTTCATCCACCACCCCTTTCCCCATCTGCGTATCAGCAAATGGAATCCCCGTAGCCTCAATAAAGCTGCGAAGGCTCGCCCCTGCTCGTTTACGGTTTGCCCCAGAACCAATGACCAACAGCGGTCGCTTCGCCTGCTCAATCATCTTCACCGCCTGTGCCACCGCTTTCGGCTCCGCCACAGGACGACGATGAATCCCCTGCGGTACCACAAAAGGGGTCACCTCTTCTCTGGCAATATCCTCTGGCAACTCCAAATGCACCGCCCCAGGTCGCTCCGTTTTTGCTTGCCGAAATGCCTCCCTAACCCGAGCAGGAACATTCTGCCCACTGACAATTTGATGGCTATATTTGGTCAAAGGCTGCATCATATCCACCACATCCAAAATCTGAAACTGCCCCTGCTTAGAGGATTTAATCGGTTTCTGCCCCGTGATCATCACCATGGGCATACCCCCTAACTGGGCGTAAGCCGCCGCCGTGACTAAATTGGTCGCCCCAGGTCCCAAAGTCGACATACAGACCCCCGCATTACCCGTCAAACGCCCATAGGTTGCCGCCATCACCCCTGCCGCCTGCTCATGCCGAGTGACCACCAGCTCAATATTAGACTGCCGTAACGCCTCCAAAAAGTCCAAATTCTCCTCACCTGGAATGCCAAAAATGACCTCCACCCCTTCCGCCTCCAGACATTTCACCATCAATTCAGCCGCATTCATCCTGACGCTCCTTTTTTCACACACTTCTCATTATGACCGAATCATCCCGCCACAATGACATAAAAAAATCAATGTTGTTGAAAAAAACTTTAATCACCTCACCCTCTATTTTTCGTTACTATGACAATCAATAAACAAAATGGGTAACGGCTCAGATTGCCCCTGAAATTCGTCAATTCAAGGCGGAAAATGTTCGTTCCGTAAATGACCATTTTCCAACGCAGAAGTAGCGGATTTCAGGGGTGAGCTGAGTAGTTACCAAAACAGGAACACCAAATGACCTCCCCCAAATGGCTCGATTTACGAAAATTCCACTTCCCCCTGCAAGCCAAACTCTCCATCTTGCACCGCATCACTGGCGTGCTGACTTTCCTTTTTTTGCTAACAGGACTGGGGATTTTGAACTTTTTGCTGTTTCGCCCCGAAAATTTCGAGATTTTTCGCACTTTTTTTCATAGTCCAATAGGCAAACTCTCTCTCTGGCTAGGACTTTCCTCTCTGCTCTATCACTGGCTTGCGGGCATTCGACACCTAATGATGGCACATGATTTTCTACAGCTTCAAACCCGATACAGCCACCGTTCAGGTCAATGGCTACTGGGCATTTACACCCTGTTTTGGTTAGGTCTTTCGTGGAGGATTTGGGGATGATGCTCTCTGGACTGAAAGCCTATCGTTGGCAACACCTTTCTGCCTATGCCCTTGCCCTCTACTTTCCCGCCTGTCTGCTCTATCTTGACCGCCCCATTCCCGACTATGCCACACTCCTACACACCCTCTCCCAGCCGCTCTTTTTAATCCCAAGCTTGGCGGTGATTTTTCTCCTGCTCGTGCATATTTGGGTGGGCATTCGAGATATCATGATGGACTATCTACCGAAAAAATGGCTGTCGCCTGCCCTCACGCTATTTGCAGCGATACTGTTACTGCTCGCTGCTGACCTACTGTTACTGACTATCACACTGATCACGCCATCAGGAGCCACTTCATGACCCTTTCCTACGAAACTGAACATTTTAATGCCCTCATTATCGGTGCAGGGGGAGCAGGGTTGCGGGCGGCTTTAGAACTGTCACAACAAGGACTGCATACGGCGGTCGTCTCCAAAGTTTTCCCCACTCGCTCACACACCGTTGCGGCTCAAGGAGGCATCAATGCTGCACTGGGCAATATCAATCCCGACAACTGGCAATGGCATATGTATGACACCGTCAAAGGCAGCGACTACCTCGGTGATCAAGATGCCATTGAGTTTATGTGCCGAGAAGCAGCAGAAATTGTGCGAGAGTTGGAACATTTTGGCGTGCCATTCTCCCGCACCGAAATGGGCAAAATCTATCAACGCCCCTTTGGCGGACAGAGTCAAAATTTTGGTCAAGCCCAAGCCGCCCGCACCTGTGCGGCCGCCGACCGTACAGGTCACGCCATTCTACACAGCCTTTACCAACAAAACCTCAAAGCCAAAACCACTTTTTTTGTCGAACACCAAGCCTTAGACCTCATCAAAGACGACCAAAACCAAATCGCAGGGGTGATGGTCATGGACATCGCCACTGGGCAGTATAAGCTTTTAAGATCTAAAGCCATCATGCTCGCCACAGGCGGGGCGGGACAACTTTTTCGTACCAACACCAATGCCAAAATCAATACGGGCGATGGACTGGCAATGGTGCTTAGAGCGGGCTTGCCCCTGCAAGACATGGAGTTTTGGCAATTCCACCCCACAGGGGTACACGGCAAAGGGATGTTGATTTCAGAAGCGGCTCGAGGAGAAGGCGGGGTGTTGCGAAATGCAGAGGGAGAAGCCTTTATGCACCGCTATGCACCCCACGCCAAAGATCTCGCCTCTCGAGATGTCGTCGCCCGTGCGATTGCGATTGAAGTGCAGGAAGGCAGAGGCTGTGGGCCTGAAAAAGATCATGTTCTCCTCGACCTCACTCATCTTGACTGCCACCTCATTAAACAACGACTTCCAGGGATTCGAGATATTGGACTCACCTTTGCAGGGCTAGACCTATGTGACAGCCCGATTCCTGTTTACCCCACTGCACACTACATGATGGGCGGCATTCCCACCAATTTTTACGGTCAGGTCAAAACGATCAAGGATGATCAACAAACCACCACCGTTCCCAATCTCTATGCCATTGGAGAATGTGCCTGCGTCTCCGTCCACGGAGCCAATCGTCTAGGCGGCAACTCGCTGCTGGATATTGTCGTCTTTGGTCGAGCCGCTGCCCGCCATATGGCACAGACGCTCCAGCAAGATACAACACTGGATCACTTTGACCGCCCGCTACAACTTGACCCCATTCTCAAACGACTGCAACGCTGGGAGAATGCCGCCAAAGCACAAGAGAACTCAAACGAACTCACCTTAGCCGAACTCAAACGCCAGCTTCAAGCCACCATGGAAAAGGGCTGTGGTGTTTTCCGTACTCAAGAGAGTATGCAACAAACCCGTCAAGCCCTTGATGAACTTGCCCCCAAGCTCCAACAGCTCACCCTAACCGATACCAGCCGTACCTTCAATTTAGAACGCCTAGAAGCCCATGAGCTTGAAAACCTCTTTGCCCTCGCCTACGCCACCGTCACCTCCGCCCTCGCTCGTACCGAAAGCCGTGGCGCTCACTCAAGAGTTGACTACCCAGAACGAGATGATGCCCACTGGCTACAACACACCCTCTATTTCCAAACCCATCATCAACTTGCCTATGCCCCCGTCAACCTTACGCCGCTGACCATTCCCCCCTTCCCTCCAAAAAAACGGGAGTATTAAGATGAAGATTCACTTTCGCATCCAACGCTATCAACCCGAACACAGCCCTGACCCTTACCTACAGGATTTCACCCTCTCATTAGATCGCCTCGACAATGATATGATGCTCTTAGCGGCACTGGAAAAGCTAAAAGAGCAAGACCCAACCCTTACTTTTCGTAGCTCTTGCAAAGAGGGAGTCTGTGGCTCCGATGGTCTCAATATCAATGGCAAAAATGGACTCAGCTGCATTACCCGTCTCAAACCTCTCTGGGAAAGCACCGCCCCCAAACCGATTGAAATCTACCCCCTCCCTAACCTCCCGATCATTCGAGATTTAGTCGTCGATATGACGCAATTTTATCAACACTACCAAAGCGTCGACCCCTACCTGCAATCTGATCAACAAGCTGCTCGCAACCTAGACCAAGAGATCCTGCAAACCCCTGAAGAGCGAGCCAAACTTGATGGTCGCTATGAGTGCATTCTCTGCGCCTGCTGCACGACGGCCTGCCCCTCCTTCTGGTGGCATCCCGACCGCTTCCACGGCCCCGCCGCCCTCATGGCCGCCCATCGCTTTGTGATTGATAGCCGAGATATTCCCACCAAACAACGCCTCACACAACTTGATGATGCTTATGGCACCTTCCGTTGCCGCAATATCCAAAACTGCACCGCTAGCTGCCCTAAAGGACTTGACCCCAGCAGTGCCATTCAAGCGCTAAAACGAGAAATGAGTGAATTGTAATGGACAATATTGACCCCTTCACGATTGACCCCATCACGCTGAAAAAACTAGCCTTCGCCTGCCGACGGGGGAATGCCGAAAGTGAAGCGCTGCTGACTGCATTTCTCCCCCACCTCACCCTTAAGCAACTTCCTCTTTTTCAACAACTCCTTCAAACTGATGATGCCACCCTTTTTCAATGGCTCATGCAGCCTGAAAATGCCTCGCCCTCCCTTCAATCCCTCATCCAAAAGATAAAAAAACTTTATCGCTAAAGGCGCACAACCTCTTGCTCTCGTATTAAAATAGAGTGTATTACTAGGAGGAACTTAAAACATGAGCGACAAAACAGAAATCTTTATTGCCCGCCAACCCATTTTAGATGCCAATATGCAGCTCTTTGCTTATGAGCTACGATTTTTTCATGGCGTATTCCCCAATGTTGAGCTGCTTGAAGCTACTGAAAAATTGATTAAAGAGACTGAAGAGAAGGTCGGTTTTGAAAAGATTGTCGGCGACAATGCCATCATGCTAGCACTGCCTGCCCCTCTGATTCGTCCTGAAACTGTTCACCTTTTCCCTAAAACTCAAAAAACCATTATTGAAGTCACCAAAGAGGCCGCTCGTTCTAAAGAAGTGCTGCAAAACCTCAAAACACTACGACAAGCGCATATTGAGCTGGCCGTGGCAGATTATGACAATGATGAAACGAATCAAAAACTCGCCAAGGCGTGTCAGTATGCGATGATTGATGTCGAAGACCCTACCGAACGCCAACTTAAAGAGTGGGTTGAATTCCTGCATGGGCTTGGACTCAAAGTGATTGCCACCCCTGTGAGTACAGAAGAGAATTTTAACTATTACAAAAAACTGGGCTTTGACTATTTCCAAGGCTATTTCTTTACCCAACCTGTCAGCCTCGAAGCGGGTACCGAACTTTCTGGTAACAAACTCACCCTGATTGAACTGCTGGCCAAAGTGAATGATGAAGAGACTGATTTTGATACCCTTGCTGACATTATTGGTCACGATGTCAGCCTGATGGAGAAACTGCTAGAAGCCATTAACCGCCCAACGGCGATGATTCCCGTTAAGGTTGAGACGGTCAAAGATGCAATTAAATATATGGGCTTGAAACGCCTGAAGTTCTGGGTCAATATGCTCTTGCTCTCCAATATGCAAGACATCCCGCAAGAGCTGATTGTCACCAGCTTAGCACG
>JALUXI010000280.1 GCA_027019045.1 Piscirickettsiaceae bacterium
CATAAACACGCCCCTCAACACCCATAGCCCCCAATTCACCTACCAAAATGGTGAACTGTACATTGAGCAACTGCCTGTTGCCCAACTGGCTCAAGAGTTTGGCACCCCGCTTTATCTCTACTCAAAAGCCCACTTCCAACAAAGATGGCAAGCCTTTGACCAAGCTTTTGGCGACCAACCTCATCTGGTCTGCTATGCCGTCAAAACCAACTCCAACCTCGCCATCCTCAACCTCCTCGCCAAACAGGGCGCAGGGTTTGATATTGTCTCTCAAGGGGAATTAGAAAGAGTGCTTGCCGCTGGCGGTGACCCGAAAAAAGTGGTTTTCTCTGGCGTTGCCAAAAAACCTGAAGAGATTCGCCGAGCATTAGAAGTTGGCATAAAATGCTTCAATATCGAATCTCATCCCGAACTTGACCGCATCCAAGCGGTGGCAGAAGAGATGAACCTCATTGCTCCCATCTCCATCCGTGTCAATCCCGATGTCGATGCTAAAACCCACCCCTACATCTCCACAGGGCTCAAAGACAATAAATTCGGTGTCGATATTCACACCGCCCCCGATCTCTACGCCAAAGCCGCAGCCCTCCCCAATATCCAAATCCAAGGTATTGACTGCCATATCGGCTCTCAGCTCACCGAACTCTCCCCTTTTGTCGATGCCATTGAAAGAGTACTGACACTCAAACAACAACTACAAACCCAAGGGATTGAGATTCACCACCTCGACCTCGGTGGCGGACTCGGCATTCAATACCAAAATGAACAACCGCCCGAGATTGCCGACTATGTCCACACCTTGGTACAAACCGTCAATGATAACAACGCTGAAATCCTCATTGAACCTGGTCGAGCGATTGCAGGCAACGGCGGGATGCTGATCACCCGAGTGGAATACCTCAAACCCACCGAACATAAAAACTTCGCCATTATCGATGCTGCGATGAATGACTTGATTCGTCCCGCCCTCTACCAAAGCCATCAAGACATTGTGCCAGTGCAACCGCACAATGACGGCCACACGGCGACTTGGGATCTGGTCGGCCCTGTTTGCGAAACAGGCGACTTCCTCGGCAAAGACCTCCCCCTCACCCTCAAAGCAGGCGACCTGCTCGCTGTCCTCTCAGCAGGTGCCTACGGCTTTACCATGAGTTCCAACTACAACACCCGCCCCCGAGCTGCTGAAGTCCTAGTCGATGGCAACCAACCTCACCTCATCCGCCCTCGAGAAACCTATCAAGATCTGTTTGGCAATGAACGCATCCCAGAAGCGTAATTCAAACACGGCCGCCAGCATTTTTGACTTCTCAAGCGCCCCCGCCCAAAAATCGCTCTACCCCCGCCAACCGCTATCTCCCAAACAGCGGCTCTTGGCTCGGCAGACGCTGTTTGATGAAATGGACGGCAGTCTCTGGGTAGATGCCCGAGAGATTGCCCCTGAAATAGGCGCTCAACGCATCCCCTCTTGGGATGAAATGATGCTAGGTAAAGACCCCATTCCCAGCTACCCTCACGACTGGCGAATTTTCGAGTGGAGCCACACCTCTGCCCTGCAAAAGTGGCGCAAACCCATTCCGCAATGGATTCAACAAAGTTGCGCCCTTTTTCCCAGCCACCAAATCGAGATGCTGCACTATGTAGGCAAATATCCCCAATTGCTAGAACTGCTCGACCACGCCCCTGTGCTGGTTTGGAGGCTGATGCAAGCCCAACTATCAGAAAACGACATTCACCAACTGCTCAGCCAAAAACAGACCCACCTTGCCGCCCAACTTGGTTGGCCTGCCCAAAAGGAGACCTTAAGCCTACTCAGAAAATTACGATTACGGTTTGTCTCCCCTGAAGTCGCCGAAAGCATTGACACCTGTATTCTTGACCCAGAACGCCGTCACCAATTACAACAACTCCCCCGTATTAACTCCATGGCCCTCACACTCGCCGCCCGCTTCCCCAATCTCATCGGCACCCCCCTACACCAAACCCTCGCCCAACTGCCCTGCCGCCCCATGCAGTGCCAAGCAATGATTGCATTGCTTGAAGATGCCACCACTCTCACAGAATATCTACACCTTAACCCCACCCAAACCTTAGGACAATTCCGCTACCTCACCGACATCGAAACCCAGTATCGGGACTGGGTTTTTCAGCAATTTGCTGAAAAAATGCCTCAAAAAATGAGTTCTTCGCTCACACTCTCTACTCAACCCCTACAAATCCAAACCCCAGAACAACTGATGCAAATCAGCCAACTCACCGCTCACGCTTGGTTCGCAGAAGTGAATTTACAAACAGACAAGCTCATCGCTTGGAAAATCCCCAGTCCCGAGGAGAAGACCGAAACCCTCATCGCTGCCCACTACCAAAACCAAACTCTCATCAAGGCACGAACCGAAAACAACCAACTCCCCACCGCCCAACAACTCAGCCAGTTTGCCCTATTGCAACGGCCGTGATGTCTGCAAAAAATACTTCACCGCTCGTCCTTCACCTTCAGTACGAAGTATGCCTAAAGCAACCAACTCTGCCAAATCCCTTGCTGCCGTCGCATCTGAAGTTGACACCAAGTTTTTATACTTTCTTCTCGGTATACCCTGCTCAAAATCCTTTGTTTCAAGCAATCTGACCAATAACTTTCTCTGCCTCGGATTAAAAGCATGATAGCGATACTTATCCCAAAATTGTGTCGTCAAGCGGATTTTGTCCAACATCTCCATGCTGCTATGTGCCGCCTCTTCAACCCTTTCAAGAAACCAAATCACCCAAGGCGTGAGATCCAAGTGCTGGAAATCTCTTTGACATTGCTCCAATAGTTCATAATACGCCGATTTATGCTGTTCAATAGCGGTCGAAATGGCATATAAACGCACATTCGTCCCTTCAGCTTTGGCAAGTATGCGTTCTGCAATAATACGAGATAAACGACCATTACCGTCCTCAAAAGGGTGTAAAGTCACAAACCAAAACTTAGCGATGGCTGCCGTGATATAACTTACCGCTGTCTTTTCATTATTAAGCCAATCCAAAAAGTCGTGCATCTGCTGTTCAACACAGAACCGACTGTCACACGGTGCTTGAAAATGGAGAACCTCTTTCCGTCCAAAATGACCTGAAACAATCTGCATAGGTTCATCACGATATTCACCCAGCGAGACAGAACGCAAAACAGGTTGCTCAATAAACAACATACTATGCCATTTTTTTAAATCCTCAGAAGTTAAGGGATAATTTGCCGTACGGATTGACTCAAAATAAGCGGCTGTAAATGCCTCATAGCGTCTATCACCTTGCTTGTGAACAGATAATCCTAGATGTCGACAAATACTAGAGCGGACAGAATCACGATCCAACCAAGCCTTTTCAATACTGGATGTCGATACCGCCTCATTGAACAATACTGCCTGCTCAAACTCTGCCAACCGCTCATCACTCATTTCACTGGATAACTTCACCAAGGGTGCCACTGCTCTCACTGCCCGCTCAAGCGAAGGCAACACTTTATGGATATCTAACTGAAAGTGCGGCCACTGAGACGACTCCCAAATCCACTGTCCACTCATTTTCACCTCTTTGAGACAATTACCTCTCTCAATCATATCGTAAAATGATACGATTTAACAGGCAGACTATACTCAAATAGGATTTAAAAGAACTTGCTTAGGAAGTACCGATTAAGTTCTTGGTCAAATGACCACTTGATGATTGCTAAAATCTGCACCACATCACATAGCTTTAAGCGTTTCACAGCTCTTTCTCACCTGTTACCAACTCTGCCCGACACGGAAGAAGAGGGATTTTAGGTATTCCGTCTCTGGCATGGCAGGGTGGACGGGATGGTCTGGGGCTTGGTGACCTTGGGCGAAGAGTTGCACACTGCGGTCAATGTGCCGTGCCGCTTGGTTGACCTGCTGCAGGAGGTTGTCTCGACTCATGTGATGCGAACAAGACGCAGAAACCAAAATGCCATCTCGCTCCAAGGCCCGCATGGCTAGCTCATTGATGCGACGATAGCCTTCTGCCCCCGCTCGCAAATCCTTTTTCTTTTTCACAAAAGCAGGCGGGTCCACAATCACCACATCATATTTATGCATCTCCGCTTTTAAAGCCTTTAGCACCTCAAAAGCATTGCCTTGAATGGTAATGACTTTATCCGATACCCCATTACGAGCCGCATTGAGATCCACGCCATCCAACGCCGCCTCCGAAGCATCAACACAAGTGACCTCTGCGGCACCTGCCGTTGCCATTTCCAACCCCCAGCCGCCCAGATAGCTAAAGACATCCAACACCCGCTTGCCTTTCATCAACTCCTGCAACTGGCGGCGCGCCTCTCGGTGGTCATAAAACCAGCCCGTTTTCTGTCCACCTTCAAGCGGTAGCACAAACTCCGTTTTGTTTTCGATAATCACCAATTCATCAGGCAAACTCCCCGCTGCCACCTCTTCATAACGAGGCAGGCCTTCCAGCTCTCGGGCAGGCAGATCATTTTTCAGCATAATCGCTTGCGGCTGATAGAGATTGCTGATCACCTCCAGAATCTCCTCTTTCACCGCCTCCATTCCAGCGGTGGAAATCTGGACCGAAAAGACATCGCCAAAACGGTCAATCACCAAACCAGGCAAAGCGTCGCTTTCACCATACACCAAGCGATAAAACGGCTCGGCATAATACAGCTCTCGCAAGGCCTGTGCCGCTTGAATGCGTTTTTTTAACAGCTTTCGCCCCAAAGTTCCCTTAACCGAACGAGAGAGTAGTCTTGCACAAATCAAAGTATTAGGATTCACATAGGCTAACCCCAACGGCTTACCATTAGCGGCTTCTACGACCACCTGCTGACCTGGTTCAAAGCTTTTCAAAGGGGTGACTTTGGTGTCCACTTCATTGCTGTAAATCCATAGATGCCCCTGTTTTAGGCGTTTATCTTCATTCGGCTTCAGCCGTAGCACCGCCAACTGCGTTCCATTCACCTCTCTCATTGATCAATTTCCTTGCCATAGGCTTCCGCATCCATCAATGCATCCAACTCCGATTCATCATGTGGCTGAATCTTAAACAACCAGCCGCCATCATAAGGCTCATCATTCACCAACTCAGGTTCATCCTCCAAGGCTTCATTGAATTCAACAATTTCACCACTCAAAGGGGCATGAATATCCGAAGCTGCCTTGACCGACTCCAACGACATCACCACATCGCCTTGCGCCACATCCGCTCCCACAGGCGGTGGGGTCACGCTCATTAAATCTCCCAAAGATTCCTGGGCAAAGTCGGTAATTCCCACAACGGCCAAGCCGTTTTCATCCAGATAGACCCACTCATGCGTGTCTGCATATTTTAAATGTTCAGGTAGTTGTGCCATTTTGTTCTCCCACATTTGGTTACTAATTTAATGCTTATCATATCAAAGAGCTTTACAAGAGATGGATTCACAAATAAAAAATAACCTAATGTTTCCATCCTTGCTTCAAAATATAAACATCACACAAAGGTTCTAATTTAAAATAGTCTCTATTAAAGAGAGCTTTGCACGACACGAGATGTCCTTTGCGCCCACTCGTGCAAAACACTCTATAAAATACACAAAAGGAGTGAACCATGAGCGACAAAACAGAAATCTTTATTGCCCGCCAACCCATTTTAGATGCCAATATGCAGCTCTTTGCTTATGAGCTACGATTTTTTCATG
>JALUXI010000281.1 GCA_027019045.1 Piscirickettsiaceae bacterium
CATCCAACCTAAGTAGATTTTATTGTTCACATGCCCCATCAGATCAATTTCTTCAGGGGTGACAGTATGGGTTTGCTCAAATTTTTGGGGTTGCATGGTAAAATGGCTCAAATTATTTTGTAACTGCTCAGTTGACACCGTAACTGCTCAGATTGCCCCTGAAATTCGTCAATTCAAGGCAGAAAATGTGATTTTACAAGTCGTAAATGACCATTTTCCAACGCAGAAGTGGCGGATTTCAGGGGTGAGCTGAGTCGTTACATTATTTTAAGAGAGATTATATATGGCAGGTAATACTTTAGGTCAATGTTTTCGGGTGACCACCTTTGGAGAGAGTCATGGTAAGGCGCTAGGGGCGATTATTGATGGGTGTCCGCCTGGTTTGGAGTTGAGTGAAGCGGATATTCAAGCAGAGCTGGATCGTCGTAAACCAGGCACCTCTAAATTCACTACCCAACGCCGTGAAGCGGATGAGGTGGAAATTTTATCGGGGGTGTTTGAGGGGAAAACCACGGGTACGCCGATTGGCTTATTGATTCGCAATACCGATCAACGCTCGCAAGATTACAGTCGAGTGGCAGAGACTTTCCGTCCTGCTCATGCAGACTATACCTATACCCAGAAATACGGTTTTCGAGATTACCGTGGTGGCGGGCGTTCTTCTGCTCGTGAAACAGCAATGCGTGTAGCGGCAGGGGCGATCGCCAAGAAATATTTAAAAGAGCGCTTGGGCGTGGAAGTGAAAGGCTATCTTTCCCAGCTAGGACCAATTCAAGTGGAGCAGGTGTCTTGGCCATTCGATAATGACAATCCTCTCTTCTGTCCAGACCCTGAAAAGCGGGTGGAGATGGAGCAGTTTATGGTCGATTTGAAAAAGACGGGCGACTCAATTGGTGCCAAAATTACCATTATTGCCAAAAATGTCCCCGTTGGATTGGGCGAGCCTGTGTTTGATCGTTTGGATGCCGATTTGGCTCACGCTTTAATGAGCATCAATGCGGTCAAAGGGGTAGAGATTGGCGATGGCTTTGCCGTGGTGAATCAACGAGGCTCTGAACACCGTGATGAGATGGACCCTGAAAAAGGGTTTTTATCCAATCATGCGGGCGGTATTTTGGGTGGGATTTCTACTGGGCAAGATATCGTGGCGCATATTGCACTGAAGCCGACTTCCAGTATTACGATTCCAGGCAAAAGTATCACCACGGATGGGCAGTCGACCGAGATGATTACCAAAGGTCGGCATGATCCTTGTGTCGGTATTCGTGCAACACCGATTGCGGAAGCTCAGATGGCGATTGTGCTGCTAGATCACTTTATGCGCAATCGTGCTCAGAATGCGGATGTAGAGCCACCAATTATGGATTTAGCGCACCCTTCAGGGGCTGAATAACCGCTAGAGATGACGAAAACTGAACCCAAAGTGGGGTTTTTAAAGCTATCTCGCTTCTATTTCTTCTACTTTGCAGGGTTAGGGGCGATTGTCCCTTATCTGAGCCTCTATTTTCAGTCCCTGCAGTTTAATGCTCTGCAAATAGGGATCTTGATGGGGGTGATGATTGGCACCAAAACCCTTTCTCCCAATCTCTGGGGATGGTTGGCAGATATAAGCCATAAACAGGTCTTTTGGATTCAGATCACCAGCTTTTTTAGCCTGATTGCCCTAGCAGGACTGGGAATTTTGGCATTTTTTCCCGTTTTGCTCGGTGTCATGTTTGTGTTCAGTTTTTTCTGGCACGGCGCTCTGCCTCTGTTTGAAGCCTATACTTTTCGGGCGTTAGCAGCACAAAAGACGGTTTATGGTCGCATTCGGCTTTGGGGGTCGATTGGGTTTATTGTGGCAGTGCTCGGCGTGGGATGGGGCGTTGAGCATTGGGGTATTCAAACTCTGCCTCTGATTCTGCTCAGCGTCATGGCTTTGGCATTTTTTGCAACGCTGGGGTTGCCAGAGCAGGCAGAGAAGCCTGTTGACACGCAAAAGGCTTTAAGTTTTTGGCAGATTGTTAAACAGCCTTGGATTGCGAGTTTATTGGTAGTCAGCTTTTTAATTCAGTTGTCGCACGGGGCTTATTACAGCTTTTATAGCATCTATTTGAATGATGCGGGGTACAGCAAAACGGGGATCGCTTGGCTCTGGGCATTGGGGGTGATTGCTGAGATTGGCATCTTTTATTATATGACGCTTTTGCTGCACCGTTGGTCAGCGGTGCTGTTATTGAAAGTGGCGTTATTTTTGACTGCCTTGCGTTGGGTGTTGATAGCAGAAGGCATTGACTATTTAAGTATTTTGCTATTTGCTCAACTCTTGCATGCCGCCAGTTATGGGCTGTTTCATGCCGCTGCCATTTATTTGATTGACCATCACTTCTCGGGGGCGAATCAAGCGAGAGGTCAGGCGATTTATGCCTCCATTAGTCATGGTTTGGGCGGTGGCTTGGGGATGTTTATCGCAGGGGTATTGTGGTCGCACTACGGTGGTGAAATCGCTTTTCTATTCAGTGCGGTGGTGGTCATAATGGCACTTTTGATGGTCAAAGAAGAAAAAGGATGATTGAATCTGCTTAGCATGGGAAAGCGTTGAATTGTTAAAACCAAAGGAGCAAAAAATGAGTGAGTTTAAAAATGTCACCATCGTGAAAGAAGCGAATATCTATTTTGATGGCAAGGTGACGAGCCGTACGGTGATTTTTGAAGATGGTACCCGTAAGACCTTGGGGATTATGATGCCTGGAGAGTATGAATTTGGTACAGAAGCGGCAGAGGTGATGGAGATGTTGGCAGGCGAGGTGGAGGTGTTATTGCCAGGTGCTGATGAGTGGCAAGCGATACCCGCAGGCGAAAGCTTTGAAGTACCTGCCAACTCCAAGTTTGGGATTAAGGTACACAGTGTGGCTGATTACTGCTGTTCTTACGAGTAATTAGAGAGCTTTGCACGAGATGGCTACACGGATAAAAAAGGCTAAAACTTCCCGACTCTTCGTTGAAAAACTTGGCAAGAGCCAGCTATTGCCTGCGTTTTCCGCCTTGATTCGAGAAATTTTATCTCTTTTTTCTCTCGCGTCCCACTCATGCAAAGCTCTCAATTAAATTCACATCCCGCTTTGGTGGGATTTTTTATAGGTGAGTGAAATGGAACAGAGCTTGATTTTGGGAATTGTTGGGCTGATTTTAGGGGTTGGATTCGGGTGGCTGTTAGGGCGATTGAAAATGTCGGCGGTTCTACAACAGCAGGAGGCAGATTTATTGAATGCACAACAGATGCTTCAGCAAAATCTGGCATTGGCTGAACAGCAAGCAACCCAAGCTCAGGATGAAGCTGAGCATTTAAAACAGCAGTTAGAGGCATTGCAAGTTGAGCATCAGGCGCAAGCTCAGGCGGTGGCGAAGTTGGAGGAGCGGGCGACACAATTACAGCAGCAGGAAGCTCAGCAAAAAGAGACCTATCAACAGCAGATAGAGTCTCTCAAGCAGCAGCAGCAACAACAGGTTGAAAAGCATGAAGCTTTGCAGGCAGAAAAAGCCCAATTGGCACTGGATAAAAAGGCATTGGAAACCGAGATGTCCGCTTTAGAGTCTCGCTTGCAGGCTCAGATGGCACAGTTTGAAGAGCAGAAAGTGGCATTAAAAACCGAGTTTGAGAATTTGGCGAATCAGATTTTTGAACAGAAGGGGCAGAACTTTAAGCAGCTCAACCAAGAGAGTTTAAAACAGTTGCTTTCACCGCTGCAACAAGACATGACGCAGTTTAAACAGCGTATGGAGCAGCTCTACGGGCAAGAGAGTGAGCAGCGCATTCAGTTAAAAACAGAACTGGTGCATCTGCAAAAACTCAATCAAGAGATTACTGAACAGGCAGAAGCTTTAACCAAAGCGTTGCAAGGGCAGAAGAAAACCCAAGGGAATTGGGGCGAGCTGATGCTGGAAAATGTACTGGAGAGCAGTGGACTGCGTAAGGGGCAGGATTATGAAAGAGAAGTCTCCTTTACAGGTATAGAAGGGCGGCAACGACCCGATGCGATTGTCTATTTGCCGCAAAATAAACATATCATTATCGATGCCAAAACTTCTTTACAGGCCTATACCCGTTATGTTAATGCCGAAACAGAAGCGGAGGCACAACAGGCATTGGCCGAGCATGTCAAGGCGGTGAGTGATCGCATTGAGGAGCTGTCTAATCGAGATTATTACCAGATTGAAGGCTTAAATTCGCCTGAAGTGGTGGTGATGTTTATGCCGATTGAATCGGCGTATATCGAAGCGTTAAAGGTGCAGCCTGATCTGTATCAAAAGGCGATAGAGAAACAGGTACTGGTCACCACACCCACCACGCTATTGACCAGCTTAAATATGGTGCGCCAGCTTTGGAAGTTTGAGGAGCAGAATAAGCACACGGCAGCTTTGGCGAAAAGTGCAGGCAAAGTATATAACAAGCTGCGTCTGTTTCTTGAGAGTATGGATGGCGTGGGGAGAAGTTTGGATAAGGCAAAGGATACTTACCAAAAAGCTTATGAACGACTCTATAGCGGCAAGGGTAGCCTCATCACGCTGGCATCGGAGTTTGAACAATTGGGTGTATCGGTTAAAGAAAAGTTGCCAGAGGCGATCGTGGAAAAGGCAAGGTTAGAGCTCAGTCAAGATGAAAAGCAGACTGATTAGAACAGGATTTTATACAGATGGAATCTTCATTAAAGTTTTTAGCGGTAAAAAAACTCAGAGACATTTTGCTGTCTGATAATTTAGAGGCAGCGATTCAGCAAGCAGGGTTTGCTGCCATGGTCATGACAGACGATCAGATGGTGGTTAATCCAGTCTTTGAGCAATTTTTTAAGGGATTGGATATCCATCTAAAGGTCATGCCTGATGAGCGAGAAGAGGTGTTTCATCGGCTCTTTGATTCTGATAAGGCGCGACAAGCATTTATGAAGAGTTGGCACCATTCGGAAGTTTTTGACCCGAATCAGCCGTTAGAACATTGGCATCCTTTATTACTCAGTTTTGATAGGGACTCAGTCTATCAATTTCATACCATCGTGGCGGCGCAGCCAATTATCTGGCATGGTAATCGGGCAGTGGTTTTGGTCTGGATTGATGAGACTTTACTCTCTGATGTACTCAAAGAGAGCGCTTTGCTGTTCTACTTTTTAGATGAAGGGATTTACCATATTCGTTTGCACCCAGAGACGGGAGAAGTGTCGTATCAGTTCCTGTCGCCTGGGTTTGCTAATCTATTGGGAATTGAGTATGACCAGCTCATTTTAAAAGTTTTAGATGAGCCGACTTGGTGGATGGAGCATGTTTACGAGCAGGATCGCCAGCGCTATTTAGAGAGTTTTGAGACTTTAGTACGAGACAAACGACAGCAGTTTGATTATCGATTTAGAACAGAAGATGGGCGTTTAATTTGGCTGGAAACCAGTCGTCATCTGATTTGTGCTGAAAACAGCCATTTAGAAATAGCGGGCAGTCTATGTGATGTGACAGAGCAGAAGAAAGCGGCTTTTGCCAATGAGTTACATCGTGCTGCATTTGAGGCGACTGGACAGTCCGATACGGATGAGGGTTTATTGAGAGCCTTATGCTTTGAGTTGGCGCGTGTTTCCACTATTCGGTTGGTTTGGATTGGGTGTCCAG
>JALUXI010000282.1 GCA_027019045.1 Piscirickettsiaceae bacterium
CTGCTTCTTGCAGGCGGTTGGCCTGAAGGATGTTGTTGTCTTCATCAAATCTGGCTCGAAGTTCGACCACGGCGGTGACTTCTTTGCCATTGCGGGCGGCTTTCTCTAAGGCATCGATAATGGGGGAGTGTTCACCGGTGCGATAGAGGGTCATGCGAATCGCCAATACTTCGGGGTCTTTGGCAGCCTCTTGGAGGAACTGCACCACGGGGGTGAAGGCATCATAGGGGTGGTGGAGCAGGATGTCTTTGGCTTTGATGCGTTCAAACAGCGTGGTCGCCACCTTTTTTGGTTTAAAGAAGCGAAAGGTGGATTTGAGTTCTTTTTTCGGGTTGAGCTGACAAGGGGTAAATTTGGGGAAAAGGAGGTCAGGACGGTTGGCCATATCGGGCACAGCGTTGAGACGGTGGAGGTTGACAGGGCCGTTGACGATATAGAGTTTGCTCTCATCAATTTGGAATCGGTCGAGTAGGTAGTCGATGAGGTGTTTGGGGCAGCGGTCTGAGACTTCAAGGCGGATGGCTCGACCGTAATCACGGCTGGTGAGTTCGCCTTGCAGAGCGAGCATCAGGTCGTCCACCTCTTCTTCGTCGATAAAGAGGTTGGTGTTGCGGGTGACACGGAATTGATGACAGGCGGTGACGGTCATCCCAGGGAAGAGGCTGGAGACATTGGCGTGAAGGATGGAGGAGAGAAAAACAAAGTCGTTTTCGCCCTCTGTCGCTTCAGGCGGGAGTTTGATAATGCGAGGCAGAGAACGAGGCACTTGGACAATGGCCAAGCCGTTGGTGCGACCAAAGGCATCTTTGCCTTCGAGAGAGACAATGAAGTTTAAACTTTTGTTAAGCACCCGTGGGAAGGGGTGGCTGGGATCGAGTCCCATTGGACTGAGGACGGGTTGGAGCTGGGTTTCAAAGTAGTGTTTTATCCAAGCTTTTTGGCGTTCATTCCAAGCAGGGCGACGCAGAAAACGGATATTTTCCCGTTCTAGAGCGGGAATCAGGACATGGTTGAGGGTGTGGTACTGCTCTTTGATGACCTTGCGGGCTTCGGTGGTGACCAGTTCGATGGCTTCTTGTGGGGTACGGCGGTCAGGTTCGGTACGGGCGTTGGGGTCGTTTTCCATCTCATAGAGGCTGGCGATACGGACTTCAAAAAATTCGTCCATATTAGTGCTGGAGATGCAGAGGAATTTGAGCCGTTCGAGCAGCGGAATGTCTTCACGCATGGCTTGTGCGAGCACACGACGGTTAAACTCGAGCAGACTTTTTTCTCGGTTGAAGTAGCGGTGTTTGGGATCTGTGTAGTCGGGGGTGTTGCTTATTTGCATGGGGGAGTCCTTAGTTTGTGCTAAGGCGTATTTTAATTCAAAAGGGGGTGTTGTTGTGTTTATTAGGTGGGTGACAGCCGCAAGGGGGGACGGGGTCGACGCCACCAGGATTGCCTGGGTGGCAGCGGAAGATGCGTTTGATGGCGAGCCAGCCACCGCAGAAGACGCCGTGCTGTTGCAGAGCTTGCAGGGTGTAGCTGGAGCAGGTGGGGTAGAAACGGCAGCGGGGACCGAGTAGCGGGCTGATAAAGATTTGATAGAAACGCACAATCCCAATCAGTAGCCACTTAAACGGATTGAAGCGAGAAAGAAGTGAGCAGGACTGGGAATTTTGGGATTTTTGGGGCGTTTTGTTCATGTTTGTTAATTTTTTTCGGCTTGGGTGTCGTCTGGAGAACAGCAGCTGGTACCTGAGTCTTTGTCAAAACAGCAGATGTCTTTTGTATGATTGTAGGTATTTTGGTGGGTTTCAAGCCAGTCATCGACTTCGTTGACTTTGAGCGGACGGCTAAAGAGATAACCTTGAATCACTTCACAGCCTGCATGACAGAGGTAGACAAATTGTTCCATGGTTTCGACGCCTTCGGCAACGGTATGGAGTTTGAGGCTTTTTGCAAGGTTGATGATGCTTGTGGCGATACTTTGGTCATGTTCATCATGAGGCAGACCATCGACAAATGATTTGTCGATTTTAAGGGTGCTGATAGGCAGGCGTTTAAGGTAGCTGAGTGAGGAGTAGCCTGTGCCAAAGTCGTCCACGGCCATTTTAAAACCGAGTTCGGTCATGGCATTGAGGTAACGGATATTGTCTTCGACATCAGTCATAATGGAGCGTTCGGTGAGTTCGAGTTCAAGTAGGTGTGTTGGTAGTCCAAGAGTGTGTAGTTTTTCGGCGGTTTTTTCAAAGAAGCTACTGTCGATAATTTGTTTACTACTGAGGTTGACGGCAATGGGGATGTTTTTGAGGGTGGGATGATTTTGCCATTGGTGAAGTTGTGTAATGGCGGTGTCAATGATCCATTCACCGAGTTCGATTATAAAGTCTGATTCTTCTGCGATGCTGATAAATTTATCGGGCGGGATGAAGCCCATTTCAGGATGTACCCAACGGATAAGTGCTTCAAAACTGTGTAGAGTGTAATCTTGGGTATTGATTTTGGGTTGATAAACAAGGAAAAACTCTTGCTCTTTAAGAGCAGGTTTAAGGGCTTGTTCAATTTGAATGTATTCGTTCAGTTGCTCTTCCATGGAGGGGTGGTAAAAAGCGAAACGATTTTTCCCTTCGCTTTTAGCTGCATACATGGCGCTGTCAGCACGACGCATCAAGACATCATACTCGTCACTATTTTCAGGATAGAGGGCGATACCGATGGAGGCAGAGACGCGAATTATACCTTGTGGGATATGAATGGGGCGTTGTAGGGATTTGAGGATTCGGTTGGCTAATTTTTCGAGATGTTCAATATGGGTGAAGGGGGTGAACATAATGAATTCATCTCCTCCAAATCGGCAGAGATGATGGAAGCGATCGATATGGTCAATAAAGCCTCTTAGACGAAGAGCAATAATTTTGAGGAGTTCATCTCCCGCTTCATGGCCAAGGGTGTCATTGACTTGTTTGAAGCCGTCAAGGTCAAGGAAAAGCAGAGCAGCGGCTTTGAGGTTTTTTTCTTCCGCAATGAGGTGGGTGATGTTTTCTTTAAACTGCGCACGGTTTTCTAAGCCTGTCAGGCTATCGTAGTAGGCAAGTTGTTTAATCTGTTTGGCTTGTTTGAGCTCTTGTGTGACATCGTGTAGATCCCAGAAGTATTCTAGGTGTTGTTCTAGCTGGATGGGGGTGACGCTGACCTGAACACTTTGCATTTCTCCAGCTTTGGTGTTGATTTCAAGTGCATGTTCCTTTTCGGCATAGGTTTTAGAGAGGAAGGCGTCAAAATTATCTATATTGGGGGCTAAAAATTGGGTAATGGGATGATGGTCTGTTTCAGAGGCTGCATAACCTAACAGGGTTTCTGCAGCAGGTGACCACTGTTTAATGAGTCCTTTTTCATCGGTGACGATAATGGCATCGTGGGTGTTATTGATCAGTTGTTTTAAGCGGGCTTTGTAGGTGGCGAGGTTGTGATAGCGTAGTATTAGTTGGCGTAATAGAAAGAGAATGAGGGTGACAGAGAGAAGAGTGAATAATATGCTCCACATTAAGGAGATTGGGTTTACTTGTTTGAGTGTCCAAGAACCATTGATTTTGAGTTGCATAGGGTGACCAAAAAAGGAGAGGGGCTGTGTTCTTTCAACGGTGAAAATTGTTGGGTTCCAGTGGGTTTGTGATGCGGTCATGGTGTAGTGGGCAATGAGGTGGTTTTGTGTAAATAGTTGTAGTGTAAAACTTGGAAGAGGGAGTGTATTGAAAGTATTTTCAAGTTTTTTATTAAAATAGGTGTAGTTTAAGGTGCCGCTGATCAGGGCATTAAGACTTTGAGAGAGGTGAAGTGGGGTTGTGATTAGGAGTGTTGGTAAAGATTCATGTTGATGGGTAATAAAAAGGCTAGAGAGGGTTGTGTGAGTATTGGAAGGCAGAAAAGGTGAGAAGTCTTCACAGATGTGAGCGGTGTGTTCTGGGCGGTAGGGAAAGACAAATTCGACGGGTAGCAAATAAGCGGATTGGTTTTGATGTTGAGGGCGTATGGGCGTCATAATGCTTGGGTGAAGATGGCAGGCTTCAAAGCCTTTGATTTGCATTTTCTTTTCAAAGGAGGTGACTTCATCGTGTTTTAGCGCAGGGCTGAAGGTAATCATTTCAAAATCGGAGGCATCGGCATAGGCCTCCGTTAAACTTTCGAAGGTGGCAAGGTTAATGGAGGAGGAAAGATAATAGCGTCTTAGACTGAGTAAGGTTTGGGTGAGTTTGTTTTCTGAAAGCTTAAGCTGATTTTGATAGGTTTGGGCTTGGTTTAAAAGGGTATTTTCAATTTGTTGATATTGAAATGAGAGATTCCAAACAGTCGCCAAGAAAAGTGCTGGGACGAGAATCAGAGTGTACAGCGTGATTGGGTGGTATTGGATAAAGTGGATAAGGGCTAAGCGTAGGCGTTTCATTGTGCACCTTCGCCTGTAATAAAATGAGTAATGAATTGTTGAATAGGGAGAGGGAGGATGTGGAACAGTGTGTAGTTGTAAAGGTTTTTGAATTCTCTATTGGGAACGATTTGTAGCGTTTGTGGTGTGTAGGTGCGGTTTAAGACTAGTTTTGCACTTTCGGCAACCCAGCGCCCTTGCTCTTCAGGAGATTTGAGGAAAGTAATAAAGGCGTAGGGGTGCATGGTTTTTAAGTAGGCAATGGAAATCTTTGTGGCATATTGTTGATGAAAATGGATCTCTTTTTGTTCATCCCAGTTGGCTAGGGATTGGTTGTTTCCTAGGATGATAAAATCATATTGAGGGTCGTTCATGAGTGTTTGATAGGTTTGGTTCCACTCTTGAGTAGAGTGAACAATAAAGGAGGTGAATTTAATTTTGCGTTTTTGTGCCTTTTTGCTAAATACCTTGAGATTGCGTTGTTCTGAGGTGGTGTCTGTCATGAGGTAGGCGACAGAGGGCGCATCATTAAATAGGTATTCAGTGGGGTAGTTTTCTATAAATTGAAAGATACGATTGTCAATGGGAAGCTTTTCAATCATGCCACTGGTGTTTGTGTAGGGAAGTCCATAGGGTTTTCCGCTATTGTTGATGCCGCAGAACACAACAGGAAGTTGACTATTTTTATAGTAAGGTTGGACGACATACTTCATGGCATTGTCGTCACTGACTAAGAGAATATCGGGATGGTGTTGGTCAATAAAGGCTTTGGCTTGTTTGCCTATCGCTTGTAAGCGTTGGGGGGAGCGGATGGGTTTGCTGTTCATATAAAAAATATGCAGGATACAGGTATCTTTTAGCCTTTTTTGAATGGCGTGGGTTTCTTGGTCTTGCCAGAAGTAGCCTGGGGTATAGGAAGCGACATAGACACAGGTTGGCCATTGTTTGGTTTCCGTTGTTTCCTGGGCTTGAGCAGAAAAGAGGAATACACTAGATAAGACGGTTAATGTCATTAAGAGGTGTAATAATTGTCGAGAAAAATAGCGTCCGCTCACGGAAGACCTTTATAATTTAAAAAATCACTTAAAAAGGATAATACTGATGGCTTCCATTCTAATTAAACAGGCAACTTTGGTCAATGAAAACAATAGTCAAGTTGCGGATATTCTGATTCAATCTGGACGAATTGAAAAAATCGCCCACTCTATTGATGCAGAAGCGAATC
>JALUXI010000283.1 GCA_027019045.1 Piscirickettsiaceae bacterium
AACAATGAGCCACCAAAGCTTTTTCATCAGAAGAAAGCATCTTAATGTTTTCAATAACTTGGTTTAATACAGCAGACATTTTCTCACCCCTAGTTAAGGAAGTATTGATTAAAGGTATCTCATACAAGACACCTTTAATCTATCATGAAAAACTTAGCCCTTCAACCAACCTTCAATTTGTTGAATGGTTGGGATGCTGCCACTGTGGACGACTTTTTCGTGGATGACTACGCCAGGGGTGGACATAACGCCGTAACCTGCAATGTCGGCAATCTCTTCCACTTTAATGATTTTCACAGGTACGCCCAATTTTTCTGCTTGCTGCTCAATGCGTTGTGCCGTGGCGATACAGTTGGCACAGCCTGTTCCGAGGACTTTAATTTCTAACACACCTTCATCTGAACCCGAGCAGCAGCTTTCAGATTTGGCTTTAGTAGTTTCATCCGAACCACTACAACAGCTACTTTCAGCTTTAGTTTCCGCAGCACCACTACAACAACTGCTTTCAGCCGCTGGCTTTTCTTCTTTTGGTGTGCAGCAACTACCTGAAGTATCTGCTCCACAACAAGATCCCGTTTCTGGATCTTTACCAAAAAAGTTACTCATTGGGCAGAAGCCTGTAAAGGTGGCCTGAATCATCATCACGGCCATAAAGATGGGAATCCAAAGCCAAGTAGGTTGGGTAAAATCAATCTGTCCGCTGATATGTGCCAAAATCGATGACACAATAATGCCTAGACCAATCACTCGATAGATGGGGTTTCCTTTCATTTTTCACTCTCCAATATTAACGATTTATCATCTTCCCGATCAAATTCGGGCTGTAAATTAAAGTGTTGGATAGCGAGCGTTTCCGCCAACCGTTGCTCCAACGCCTCTAAAACTTTTGTCACCTGACTCAATGGCAGGTCTTCTTTAAAATCCAAATGTGCCTCTAAATGCACCTCGTGATCATCCAGTTTCCACAAATGCAAATGGTGAATATTTTCAATTTCAGGAAACTGTTGTACCACTTCAACCACCTGTTCAGCCTGCACTTCATCAGGGGTAAATAGCATCAGGGTACTGCTGGTTTGTCGAATCAAATCCCATGAAGCAAACATCAGATAACCTGCAATCATCAATGAGATAATCGGATCAATCCAATAGACCTGCCAAAACAACATCGCCACACCGCCCACTAATACGGCAACCGAAGTCATGACATCCGTCATCAGGTGCAGGTAGGCGGCTTTCACATTACTATTACTTTTGGCATCTTCAGACACCAATACCACACTCACCCAGTTTAAAACGATACTCAACAGTGCCAACCCAATCACCCAGTTGGAGGCAATCGGCTCAGGGTGTTGCAGTTTCTGCACCGCTTCCATGATTAAAAACAACGCCACCCCAACCAGCACCACGCCATTACCGAGTGCTGCCAATAACTCAATTCGCTTATAGCCAAAGGTGCGTTCTGCTGTCGGCTTTCTTTGAGCAATACGGTTTGCGACATAAACCGTGACCAAAGCCACCACATCACTAAAGTTATGCAGCGCATCAGACAGCAATGCCAAACTGCCTGATAATATCCCGCCGACCACCTGTGAGAGCGTAATAATGACATTTAAAAGGACCGTGATAAACAGCTTTGTCCCCGTGACTTCATGATGATGATGGTGATGATGTTCAGACATCCTAACCTCCCAATAAGTTAAAGCCCCAGCCGACCAACATAAAGGCAACGGCTAATACAGAGGCATAAATCGCTAATGCGGGCCAACGAATCACTTTTCGTAGAATTAACATTTCAGGCAAAGACAAAGCCGCAATACTCATCATCAATGCCAAAGTCGTCCCAATCGGTACCCCTTTTGCCAACATCGCCTCAGCTATCGGAATCACACCTGTAGCATTAGAGTATAAAGGCACACCTAACACTACCGCAACTGGCACCGTCCACCAATGCCCTTCGCCTGCCAAATGTTCCGCCACCCATTCTTGTGGTACATAACCATGAAATGCCGCACCCACAGCCACACCAATAATGACCCACTTCCAGATCCGACCGACAATCTCTTTGACTTCACTGACCGCAAATTGATGGCGTGCTTGTAGCGTCATCACTGGTTTTTCATCGCCTGCGCCACTTTCCGCCATGTGGATTTTCCAAACATAATCCTCCACCCAGCGTTCGGTTTTAAACCACTCCATAATGATACTGCCAACAAAAGCCACGACCATTCCTGCCAACACATAAAGTGCCGCAATCTTCCAACCGACAACCCCTACCAAAATCGCTACCGCCACTTCATTGATCATTGGGCTAGCGATTAAAAAGGCATAAGTAATACTTAAAGGAATCCCCGCTTCAACAAAGCCGATAAACAGTGGCACCGAAGAGCATGAACAAAAAGGGGTCACCGAACCGAGTAGAATCGCCAATAAGCGAGCTAACCACTTGGGCTTACCTCTGACATAGTCTCGCACCTTTTCAGGCGTTAAAAAGGCGCGTACCAAGCCCATTAGATAGATAATAACAAACAGCAGCACAAAAATTTTGCTCACATCCATCACAAAGAACTGCACCGCCGCCCCTAAATGAGTAGCTGGGTCTAATCCCAACAAATGATACGCCACCCAATTACCTAAAGCTTCAAACATCCCAAATACTTCCTTTCATTAAATTTACCGACAGTATATCTGTTAATTCATATATACGCAACTATTTTGTATTTATGGATGGGTGCTTTATAATTCCGTTTTTAATCATATTGGAAGACTCAATGAACGCTTTAGAACAACATGCCCAAGTTTTTAAATCTTTAAGCGAGCCAGTCCGTATTCGTATTATCACCTTACTTCTACAAAGAGAATCTTTATGTGTGTGTGATATGGTGACCGTCCTTGAACTAGGACAGAGCCTTGTTTCTCGCCACCTTAACACCCTCAAAAATGCTGGAATCGTCACTGCTCAACGACAAGGGGCTTGGATGCACTACCGAATCACTGATGATTTTAGAAATGACTACCCTTTTTTGATTCAACAACTGGAAAAACAGATGGCTGAATGCAAAATCCTCCAACAAGATCTAGCCGCGCTACAAGCCTACGAGACAGCACCTAGAACTTGTAAAACCAACTAGAACAGTTACAGTGTCAATTGAGTCGTTACAGAAATAGATGATTACAGCCATTGATGATGGGCTTTATCTTCTCGAATACTTTTGGGTTCTTGATGAATCATCACATCTGCAGGGGCAAATGCTTCTTTTAACTGATGCGTCACTTCTTCGGTAATCCGATGCGCCTCAATCAATGGCAAATCATCATCCAACTCCAAATCCAATTGGATAAAAGTGATCGGCCCCGAACGGTAAGCTCGTAAATCATTAAATCCCGCTACTTCAGGATGCGCTTGAATAATGACAGCGATCTTCTTCTGCTCTTCTTCAGATAGCTGACGATCTAAGAGTTGATCCAGCGCTGTTTTCATCAGCTCAACCGAACTCCACAAAATCCACACACTCAATGCCAATCCCAGCCAACCATCAACCGCCGTCACCCCTCCACTCACCAACCAAAGCCCCAGCAGCACCATCCCGCTAGAAAGCAGATCTGACAAATAGTGCAACGCATCTGAAGCCACCGCCGTAGAACCCGTTTTTTTCACCACAAAGCGTTGAAACAGATTCAAAGCCAGCGTCAAGATGATTGAAATAACCATCACCCAAACACCCGTTTCAATATGCATTAAATCTTTTGGTGACCAGATACGCTCAATGGAATAGATCAGCAGAAACAGCGCCGATGCCAAAATAAAGACACTCTGTGCCAACACCGCCAAAGGCTCTGCCTTACCATGTCCTAAGCGATGTTCATTATCCGCAGGCTTCTGAGCAATCGCCACCCCAAAAAGAATAATCAATGACGCAATCAAATCCATGCCCGAATCGACCAAAGAAGCCAGCACACTCACCGAATCGGTCAATATCCATGCATAGAGCTTCAATAACGCTAACACCACCGCACCCACTACTGACGCATAGGTCGCCCATCGCACCAATTGATAATCTGCCGCCACTCTTTCTTCCATTTGCATACCCAGCTCCTTAATACCTGTGAGAAATTATAAGCAATTCCTTATGCGCCATAAACAAACTTAGGTTGAAAAGCCTGCCCAAATTTCTTAAACTGGGCGGTGGAAACAAATTCACTCACTTGGAGATATCACAAAATGAAAAAAATTGCATTGATGACCCTAACTTCTCTTTTCCTCACTGCGGGTGCAATGACTGCTTCAGCAAATGAAGAAGCCTCAGCAGGCTTTGGTGCCGATATGGCTTCTGGTTTTATTGCATGGAAAAAAGACCAACTGCGTTATGGTGGTGAAAACGGAAAAATGATTGCTCATGAAGTAGATGCTTGGTTACAAACCCTTAAGCGTGTGCAAGCGGTCAAGAAAAAATAAGTTTAACGGCTCTAGTTTTTCTTAGAAGGCCAGTTTTTTAACTGGCCTTTTTGTTTTCCCATCTCAAAAGAATTTAAAAATGTCCAAAATCCCCAGTCCTGCCAAGCTCATTTCTCATTTCCGTCCGCTTCAAGCTTATCAACACCTTAAAGTGTTACGCATGCTGAAAAAGAGCAAAATCCCCTTAAAACTGTGGCATCAGGTTGAAAGCCAAATGCCGATGATGCGTCGCTATAACAGCCGAGAACGCACCCGTCTGCGACTCTTAGCCAGTGAAATTTTTTATCGAAAAACCATTAGCCCTGCTCAAGGCATGGTACTCACCGATGAAATCAAAGTCACTCTCTGTGCACAAGCCGCTATTTTAATCTTCGGTCTAGAAGACCCTGAACAAGACCCGAATCTAGAATGGTTTCGAAATTGGCATGAAATCGTGGTTTACCCTACCCCCTTTCGCAATACCAAACAGATCGCCTTCAATAGTGAAGGCTGGCTAGTTAGCTGGGCAGGGATTGAAGCGGGTGAAACCCAATATCAAGGCCCCGTTATCGTTGACTGGAGCAGTGACAAACCCCATCCACTCCGTGGACGCGCCAATCAAGTCCTGATGCACGAACTGTCACATAAACTGGACATGCTAGATGGCAATACCAATGGCCACCCGCCCCTCCATGCCAATATGTCCGAAAAAGCCTGGTATGAAGCCTTTGAACCCGCCTATGAGAAACTGAAGGCAGCCGCAGAACACGGACGCCAAACCGCCATCAACCCCTATGCGGCGACCAACCCCGCGGAGTTTTTTGCCGTTACAACTGAATACTTCTTTGAAGCGCCACAGGTACTGCATCGCACCTATCCCAAAGTGTATCAGCAGATGAAACTATTCTATCGACAAGACCCACTGGCTCGAGACAAGGCATTGCATCAGAGACAAAAAAGAAGGCATTAAAGAGAGCTTTGCACGAGATGGCTACACGGATAAAAAAGGCTAAAATTCCTCAACTCTTCGTTGAAAAACTTGGCAATAGCTAGCTATCCGCTTTCCGCCTCGATTCGAGA
>JALUXI010000284.1 GCA_027019045.1 Piscirickettsiaceae bacterium
TCAAACACTCGTACAGAAACCACAAAAGCCCTGCTCCATAGTTGAGCAAGGCTTTTAATTATCTAAAAAGAGTGCTAAGCGTTAAACGGTAAAAGATTCACCACAGCCGCAGCTGTCTTTGACATTGGGGTTATTGAATTCAAATCCTTCGTTCAATAAACTCTCTTTCTGGTAATCCAGCTCCATACCATCAATACGAGCCAAGCTTTCTGGATCCACCACTACTTTAACACCATGGCTTTCAAACACCACATCATCATCATGAATCTCATCGGCATAATCAACTGTATAGGCATAGCCTGCACAACCACTCACCTTGGTGCCAACTCGCAACCCCAATCCTTTGCCTCGTTTTTCGATCATGGTTTTCACTCTTTCCGCCGCAGCGGAGGTCAATGTGACTGCCATTTTGCTACTCCCTATCGGTTAAATTCTACCGTTTGCTGTTGGTATCGATCCATGAGTTGCTGAATGGAAACAGCGGCTAAAAAACCATCGATCATTTTACTCAATTCCTCCCACATTTCATGAGAAGCACACTGCTCTCCGCCATCACAATTGCCTTTGCCTTTGCATTTACGGGGGTCAACATCTTCATTCACGGCATGAATAATTTGGTTTATAAAAATCTCCGACGGCGCTCGACTCAAACGATAACCACCGCCTGGTCCTCTAGCACTATCTACCAGTCCCGCTTTTTTCAATTTAGAGAAAATCTGCTCCAAATAAGAGAGCGAAATCCCTTGACGGTCAGAGATGACCGATAGCGTAATGGGACCTGAATGCTGATTAACAGCAATATCCAGCATCGCTGTGACCGCATAGCGGCCTCGAGAAGTGAGTTTCATAATGTTATGCCCTAATCATTTATTTTTTAGATGCATTCTATAATAACCTTACAACTTACTCAAGTATTATTCTTACCCTCATGAAGGTGTGCTGCTTGTTTGGGATCGTCAGGCTCTAAGACAGCGTCTTGCAACGGCGGCAAATCCATCTCTACTGGCTCACCTCCTAAAGCTCGAATCTGTTCACTCAAGGCTTCAAGCTTTTCATCCTGACTCTGCACATGCTCTAACAAACTATAAATCGCTTTTTCAACTGGGTCTTCCACTTCCTGCCCGACACCATAGGCATCAAAACCAATCTTCTCTGCCATTTTTTTACGACGACGGGCTTTTTCATCCATATTCCGCACCACCACTCGTCCCGGCACGCCAACCACTGTACGCCCTGGCGGCACCTCTTTTAATACCACCGCATTGGAACCAATCCGTGCTTCATCCCCAACTGTAATCGGGCCAAGCACCTTTGCACCTGCTCCGACCACCACACCATTACCGAGCGTTGGATGGCGCTTACCTGCTTGCCAACTGGTGCCACCTAGCGTCACGCCATGATAAAGGGTACAGTCGTCCCCAATCTCAGCCGTCTCCCCAATCACTACTCCCATGCCGTGGTCAATAAAAAACCGTTCACCAATTTTTGCCGCAGGATGAATTTCAATCCCCGTCAACCATCTTGCCAAGGTAGAAAGCCATCTGGCTAACCATTTCCAGTTCCATTGCCACAACTTATGCGCCAATCGATACCATAAAATGGCGTGCAACCCTGGGTAGGTGGTCAAGACCTCAAAAGTATTTCTCGCCGCTGGGTCTCGCTCAAACACACACTGAATATCGGATTTAATTCGCTTAAACATTATTTACTCACCCTTTTGTTTCGCTTTTCTTTGTGCGGCAGTCAAAATCCCTCGTAAAATATCCACCTCCTTTTGATCCAGTTGCGTCCGATGAAACAGTCGCCGCATCCGCCGCATAAATCGTGCATTCTTTGCTGGATCCAAAAACTCAATATCTTGTAATGCCTGAAACAGATGCTGATAAAACCCTTCCAACTGCTCCGCTGTCGCTAAAGGGGTTTGCTTTTGAAGGGTTTTCTCTCCCACTGAACTTTGGTCATTCACTAAATCCGTCGCCATTAAACACTCATAAGCAAACACCTGCACCGCTTGAGCTAAATTGAGCGAACTGTAAGCAGGATTAGTGGGAATGTGACTTAAATAGTGACAGGCATCCATCTCTTCATTAGTCAGCCCGCTACTTTCTCGACCAAACACCAGCGCCACTTCGCCACCTGCGTTGGCGGTCTGCACCGCTAAAACACCCGTCTCTCGCACTGACTTCTGCGGCCAACACACTTTGCGTAATCTCGCACTGGCACCAAACACCACCTGAACGCCTGCCACTGCCTCAGACAAGCTCTCCACCACTGAGGCATTTGCCAAAATATCCGCCGCACTGGAGGCTCGAGTCGAAGCTTCCACACTGGGAAAACATTTAGGCTTCACCAATACCAGACGACTCAACCCCATGTTTTTCATTGCTCTGGCCACGGCACCGATATTGCCTGGATGAGTGGTTTCAATCAACACTACCCGAATATTTTTTAAAGCGGGGTGCTGGCTATAATCTTTCATAAAACGATCTCATGTATAATACTGTGCAACATTCTAACACCTCAAATTCAAGGAAACATCATGCATCCCATCTTAAATGTCGCCACTGAAGCCGCTCGTACAGCGGGTGAATATATTTTGCAACAAGCCGAACATCTTGACCGCCTGCAGGTTGAGAAAAAAGGTCGTAATGATTATGTCTCGCAAGTGGACATCACTGCGGAAAAGATGATTATCGAAACCATCCGCAAATATTATCCTGACCATAACCTCAGAGCTGAAGAGACAGGCGTACATAAAACGCAATCAAGATTTGAGTGGTTGATTGACCCTCTCGATGGCACCACCAACTTTCTCCACGGTTTTCCACACTATGCGGTCTCACTGGCTGTGTTGGAGAATGGTAAGTTGGCTCATGCTGCCATCTATGATCCCAATCGTGACGAGATGTTTGCTGCCAGCAAAGGCGAAGGCGCTCGCCTAAATAATTACCGTATTCGAGTCAGTCCCCAAAAAACTTTAGATGATGCCCTACTGGCGACAGGTATCCCTTACACACAATTTGATTTTATGGAAGACTATCTACAAAGCTTCCGCAGCTTTATGACCCAAACGGCAGGATTGCGTCGTGCAGGCTCTGCTGCTTTAGATTTAGCCTATGTCGCCTGTGGTCGAGTCGATGGCTATTGGGAGTTTAACCTCAAACCTTGGGATATTGCCGCAGGTGCCCTGATTGTGAAAGAAGCGGGTGGATTGGTCACTGATTTTAAAGGCGGAGAAGACTTTTTAGAGAGCGGCAATATCCTCACCGCCAACCCCAAACTCTACAAAGAGATGGCACACATTATTGGACACACCGTTTCAGAACCGTTCAGAAAATAAGCGTCATCAGAATAGCATCCTCTTTACCTGCCTCAGCTCGATAATAGTTGGGGCGTTTCCCCACCTGTTTAAAGCCCATCTGTTGATAGAGTCGAATCGCAGCCAGATTGCTTTCTCGCACCTCTAGATGAATCGCTTGATAATGCGTACCTTCAAATCGTGCCAAAATACGCTCTAATGCCCATTTTCCCCAACCTTGACCTTGGTAATCAGGTGAAATACAGAAATTCAGCAACTCCAATTCATCCACAATGGGTAACAAGCAGGCATAGCCAAATGGGGTTTCATCTTGTAAACAAAAAACAAAGTTGATCCCCTGCTGCAAAGCATTTTCAAAGCCTTTTTGTGACCAAGGGAAAGTATAAGCTTGCTGTTCGGTTTGTAAAACCCACGGCAAATCGTCACTGTCCATCACCCTTAAATGGGATGGCAGTAGAGATGAAACGGTTTTAGAAACCTGCATACAATGACTGGGCTTCCACTGCCTTCTGATAAAACTGCTGCTTCGCCTGGGGTTCTTCTAGCATCCGCTCCAAACTCGGCACCACCACTACTTCAACCCCTTCTGCCAAGTAAGCGACCGCTGGATGCTCAATGACCTCCTCACTGACAAACACAAAATCTAAGCCTGCCGCCATCACCTGCTCAGCACACTGCATCCAAGCCGTTTCATCATGGAGCTGCGCCGTATCAAAAAATTGCGTCTGCTCTGCTGACAGCTGAAAAGCAGTCAAAATATTCAACCATAAGCGCCAAGCCAATTGATCAGATTGCTGCCAAACTTGTGAAACATCCTGTCCAATCCAAATCCACTGCACCATGCCTGCTAAATGCTCATCCATTACACTCTCAGACACCGAATCCAGTGGTGAAATTTGCCCAAATTCAGCGCCATTTTCCATTTCAGCCTCAGCGGGACTGGGGATTTTGGCAATTTTGCCAGTTTTTTTCAGGTGCGCTTCAATCTCTTCAAGGGTGTTTAATGCAGAGGGAATCGGTTCTGGTGTGGGTTTAGTCTCAGTTTCTACGAAATCCACTTCTTCAATTTGCTGAAGCGGCTGTTCTTCAGACACTACCTGACCAGCCTGCATGTCTGTGATCTCTTTTTCCACTGATTGTTTTCCCCCATTAAAAAACCCAGCTCGAGGGGTGGATCGATAGATCGACAACCCCAGCTGGGTGATAAGCGCTTCCGTGAGTACGGTTTTGACTTTTGGCATCTTTATAAGTGGGCTTGCGGATGGGCTTTTTCGTCCTTATCCACCAACTTATTCAACGCATTGATATACGCCTTGGCAGAAGCCAGCACAATATCGGTATCTGAACCCTGTCCATTCACAATACGACCACCTTTTTCCATGCGGACACTGGTTTCTCCGAGAGAATCCGTACCATTGGTGACATTGCTGACCGAATAAAGCTCAAGTGACGCACCTGAATCAACAATCTTTTCAATCGCTTTAAAGGTGGCATCAACAGCACCGCCGCCATCGGACTCTGCCGTCTGCTCTTCACCATTTACCCAAAGGGTGACCTTAGCATGAGGGCGTTCACCCGTACCACTGCAGACTTCCAATGCGACCAAGCGGTAATACTCGTTTTCCACGCGTTGGTTATTGGCATCAGTAATCAAAGCTTGTAAATCTTCATCATAGATTTCATGTTTACGATCGGCCAACTCTTTAAAGCGTCTAAAGGCTTCATTTAATGCCTCTTCAGTCTCCAGCTCAATACCCAACTCTTTTAAGCGAGCTTTGAAGGCACTGCGACCTGAGTGTTTACCCAACACCATTTTATTGTCACTCCAGCCGACATCCTGCGCACGCATAATTTCATAAGTTTCACGGTGCTTTAATACCCCATCTTGGTGAATACCTGATTCATGAGCAAAAGCATTCGCCCCGACAATCGCTTTGTTAGGTTGAACCATAAAGCCCGTAATATTGGAGACCAAACGAGAGGTCGGTAAAATCTCACGGGTATTGATTTGTGTATCCACATCAAAATAGTCTTGACGGGTTTTCACCGCCATCACCACCTCTTCCAAAGCAGTATTTCCTGCTCGCTCGCCCAAACCGTTAATCGTACACTCAACCTGTCTCGCCCCTGCTTTTACCGCTGCTAAAGAGTTGGCTGTGGCCAAT
>JALUXI010000285.1 GCA_027019045.1 Piscirickettsiaceae bacterium
TTGATGCTCTAACGCTTCATGACTCAAATTCTCACTTGCATGAGAAATATGCTGAGGATTATTCAATGCGGTGAGAAAGTCTGGAATCATCTGCTCAATGGGCGCCTTATCATATAAAGCCCTCCACGCTTCAGACATTAAATTATCTGCATGAAACTGTTTCAACGCCTGTGCAATTGAGTCAACCGTTTGCTTATCCAAAAACATCTTCTCCCCCTAACTCTTCCCATCAGAAGCTTGCCTTCAGAGTTAAGAATAAAGGCTAGCTACACCAAACCATCATCACCCTATTGTTCTCAAAAAAGGAACAGCAAAACGGTTTTCCCAAAAGCTATCATGACTCAAAAAAGCTGACTTTGTCAACGGTATTAGAAAGCTTCTTTTAAAGCTGCCTCAACCAATGGCGGCACAAATGCTTGAATATCCCCATTGAGCCGTGCCACCTCTTTGACCAAGCTTGAGGAGATAAAGGCATATTTTTCAGCAGGGGTCATAAACATGGTTTCAATCTCGGGTGCAAGGTTACGGTTCATTGAGGCAAGCTGAAATTCATATTCAAAATCCGACACCGCCCGCAACCCTCTTAACAGCACATTGCCACCAATTTGATGCACAAAATCAACCAGCAAGCCATCAAAAGACATCACCTCCACATTCGGTAGATGCACCGTTACCCCTTCTGCCAAAGCCACACGGGTTTGCAAATCAAACAGCGACTGTTTATTGCGATTATTCGCCACCGCAATCACTAAACGGTCATAAAACCGAGCTGCCCGCTCGATTAAATCTAAATGACCGTTGGTAATGGGATCAAAAGTGCCTGGATAGACTGCGACAATTGACATAATTTAAACTTCCTTTGTAACTACTCAGTTAACATAGTAACGGTTCAGATTTCAGGGGTGAGCTGAGTCGTTACCTTCCTTTTTAAACAATCCATATTTGACCTCTTTAGTCTGCTTTTCTCGCACACACTGCCAGCCTTCAGGGAGTCTTGGCCAATCTAACCCCTTCTCCTGCTCCAAATAGAGCCAACCATCAGGGCGAACTAGGTTTTGCTGAAAAATCTGCTCCACAACTGGCTGCATCAATCCTTTGCCAAAAGGGGGATCGAGAAAAATGCCATCATAGGCTAAACCCAATTGAGTCAACATCTGCAAGGTGTCACCTTGCCACACTTTGGTTTGAGTCACTTTCAAAGTTTGAAAATTCTGCACCAACTGCTTTGCGACCGCTGGGGATAACTCTATAAAATCCACCCAAGCCGCGCCACGAGAAAGGGCTTCCAACCCCAAAGCCCCTGAACCTGCAAAAGCATCCAGACACCTTGCCCCTACAATCTCCCACTGCAACCAGTTAAACAGCGTCTCCCGCACACGGTCAGCCGTAGGTCGAAGCCCATCCGCCATCAAAACGGGCAGTTTACGCCCCCGAAAATCTCCACCAATGATTCTGACTTGTCCTAATCGTTGTGAATTCAATGGCTTTTGCCTTGTGTTTGTATATCGCTTCATAGATAATTTAACTTTATCATTAGTTGAGAGATGCTTGAAATGTTACATTATGAACACTGCTATTCGGAAAAAAATAATGCTCTTCTGGCTCAACACCAGCCCTTTATTCAAGGCATTATTCCTCAAGTGGTTCAAAAATTCTATAACTTTCTGCTCGACAATGAGAAAGCCCGTGAATTTATTGATGAGGGTGTCGTTAAAGAACGCCTCTATCAATCCCAAAAAAATTGGTTAAAACAAGTCCTCACCCCTCATCGACCTGAAGACAAAACCGCCTTCCTTGAACAGCAAAAACAAGTCGGACGAATTCATGCACGCATTGACCTCCCTCTCTCATTGATGGAGGCCGCCACTTGGGTCTACAAAAAAGCCTTTTTCAAAACACTCATTTTGAAACCCTTACAAGAAGCCTCTTCTGACTTTCCTTTCACCTGCCAAGAGATACAAACTCGTTCAGAATTATTTATTCTCATCAGTGAAATCATCGAATACGGCACCAGCGTCATCAACTCCGCCTACCATCAACAAGAAACCGAATTGATTAAAGAGAGACAATCTCTTGCTTTAAACTATGCCAGCGGTGATTTGGCTTATGAAATCGTTGAAGTAAAAAGTGATGCCACCGAATGGCTTTTAGAATTGATCCTAAAACTTAACCAAGGTGAAAAATTACAACAAGGTCAACTCTGTAATGCTAATTTTTATCTTTGGATTACACATCGACTCCCCATGATTGAAGAAAATCCTCATCGAAATACCATTCTGACGATTTCAGAACAACTTTATCAATATTTTCAACAACACCTTGAACAAACAACTCACGACAACCCCGCACTTATTACAGAGCTGAATCGATTGATTAAACAACTCTCTTTTGCCCTTAAATCTCTCTCAGAAAACCTACTTAAAGAAAATGATAACCGTGACCCTCTCACTCGTCTATTTAACCGCCGTCTGTTAGAAGCGGTACTGTCTAAAGAGCATCAGCTTGCCAGAAAAAAACAGACCAGTTATGCACTTTTAATGACCGATATCGACCACTTTAAAGAAGTGAACGACACCTATGGTCACAATGTGGGAGACATTGTCCTCAAAGAAGTGGCCCGACGACTTCAGGAACCACTACGGATTACCGATCTCGCTTTCCGTTTTGGAGGGGAAGAATTCCTCGTCGTCCTGCCGAATGATGATGAAGATGCTTTAAGCACCATCGGCGAAAAAATTCGCTGTGCGATTGCTGACACCCCTGTTGAGATTTCAGACAACCAACAACTCAATATCACCATTTCAGTCGGGATTGCTCGCTATGACCATCATCCCGACTACCTACACACCCTTAAAGAAGCTGATGCCGCCCTCTATCAAGCCAAAAACAACGGCCGGAATCAAGTGGTGATTTACCAAGGTGATATTTTGTAATTTAAGGAAGTCTGCGTTCCCACGCAAGAGCTTGGGAACATATTAAAAAGAAAATACCCCAAATCCTCAGATAGAAATTGGATAAAGCGTGCTGCACCTTGTCTGCTAGGGGCTTGCAAAAAATCTTAGCTTCACCCATCGGTTAAGCGGGCATTTTTTGTGAGTCCATAGCTGGCAAGGAGTGGGGCGATTTGCCGATTTCTATCTGAGGATTTGGGAATACATCTATCCTTGTCTTGCATTTAAAAATGCCTGTTCACTAATCGCCGTCCACTGACTGACCGACTCCTTAAATGCCTTTTGCGAAGCCCACACCTTGGCGGCAAATTTGTCCTTCGCTGTCGCTTCAGCTAACACCTCGTCACTCAACTTACGCAGGGCTTGCAGCACCTCTTTCGGGAAGGTGCGTAACTGGACTTTATGTTTCTCCACCAAGGTTTTCAAGGCCGCAGGGTTACGGGCATTATATTCAGCCAACATCTGCTGATTCGCCACCGCCATCGCTTGGCGAACTATACTTTGCAGATCATCGGGCAGCTCATTAAACGCCTTTTCGTTAATCATACACTCAATGGTTGACCCTGGCTCATGCCAACCTGGGGCATAATAATATTTTGCTGCTTTATAGAAACCAAATGCCAAATCATTGTAGGGTCCCACCCACTCGGTGGCATCAATCGCCCCTGACTGCAAGGCTTGAAACAGCTCTCCTCCAGGCAAAGTTACAGGAATGCCGCCCGCCTTTTTCAGTACATCGCCGCCAAAGCCAGGAATCCGCATTTTCAGCCCTTTCAAATCGGCAACCGAGTGAATCTCTTTATTAAACCAACCGCCCATCTGCGTGCCGGTATTCCCCGCAGGATTGGGAATCAAACCAAACGGCTTATACGCCTCTTCCCACAGCTTCAATCCATCACCATAATACAACCACGCATTCATCTCATCAGCAGTCAGACCAAAAGGCACGGAAGAGAAGAAAGGGGCGGCAGGAATCTTACCTTTCCAATAGTAAGCACCCGCATGCCCCAGTTGAGCATTGCCTTGCGACACCGCATCAAAGACTTCAAAAGCCCCGACCAACTCACCAGCACCATAAACCTTCACCTGAATGCGACCGCCTGACATCTGCTCAATCAGCTGTGCGACATTATTCGCCCCTGTTCCCAATCCTGGGAAATTCTTCGGCCAAGTGGTCACCATTTTCCAGTGATAAACCTTATTGGGCTTAGCAACGGCGGGTGCCGCACTCGTTTCTTCCTTCTGTCCACACGCCGACAAAGCTGTCGCTGCGGTGGCTCCTGCAATCGCGCCTAAAAGTTCTCTTCTTTTCATCTTTCGATTCTCCGTTTTGTATAATCTATTCTATCTATTTTAACAAAGAGAATTTCAACCATGACACCAAATGAACTGACACAAGCATTAACGCAACGCCCTGTCGATTTTCATACCGTCATCAGCGTCATTGATACCCATTATGATTTCACCCCTACCGCTTTTCAAAACGGCGAACTGTATAATGAAGCAGGACAAAATAACGGTTCCTGCAAAGTTTTTGCCTTTGCTCAACTGCATCAATTATCAATCCAAGCAACCCTCAATGCCTTTGGCGATTACTACACCCAGGAGGTGCTGCAAAATCCTGACGGCGACAATCACGGCAATATCCGCAACTTTATGCAAACAGGCTGGGAAGGGATTCAATTTGAAGGGCAACCGCTGAAAGAAAAAATCAAGGAATAAAAATTATGCAAAAGACCTACCCGACACTCACTCAACTGGACTTGAACGCAGAGGAAACACTTGAACAGCTTCTTCAAACCTTTCAAGCTGATTTGGAGGCGCTCAAGCCTGCACTCAACCAAGACCTCTCCCACATCAGTCACTTTGCCAACCCAACGGGTGAAATCCATTTAGACCAAGTGGAAAAGGTCAAAGATAACCTCTTTATCCTCCACTACCGCTTCGGCTGGCAAATCAATTACAGCTGTGCCGACCAAACCGAAAGCGGCGAGCTCAAAGAAAAACTCCGCTTCACCCTCGACCCAGACGGCACGGTCACCTTCAAAATCTTAAAACTTGACGCTTAACTACCAAAATACATACCAAAACACACACCAAACTGCCAAAATTTCCAGTCCCAAAGCCTATTTGAACCAGCAGGACTGGGAATTCTGGCATTTTTTCAGATAATCTCGCCCATGTTTTTCTGACTCCCATACTCTTGCGTGGAAGTCTGTGCAGCTTAATTGTTTCTGAGAACAGAGGAAAGAAGACCTTCCCTCTCATGGAGCATGGAAACATTCCCTACCAGCGATAACCTAATGCCACTCTAAAATTCAGCCCATTGGGATCATAATCCGCCACGCTGGTGAAATATTGTGCATCTAAATGCCAATTTTGATATTCATAATGGGCAGTTAAATAGCCTTTGCTATCGGTACAGCTGGCTTCACCATTGACAGTTTTGGTTTTGCCACAGACGGTTGCCGTGCCTTGATAATAGTTTGTCGCCGTATCCGTCATCAGCCCTGCCCCAAGGGTCAA
>JALUXI010000286.1 GCA_027019045.1 Piscirickettsiaceae bacterium
CTATGACACGCAACAATGGAAATGAAATCATGAAGCCGCTAAAAGTTACCCCTAAATCGACCTATTTAAACCGTCGCCAATTGATAAAATCCCTCACTGTAGCGGGACTGATTGGCACGCCCTTTCTGGCACACGCTTTCTCCACTGCTAAAAACCCAAAATACGCACCTGATCTCAAACTCACTGACCCTGAACACGCTCTGCACTACAATAATTTTTACGAATTTGGCACCGCCAAATCTGACCCCTTTGAACACGCTTCGGAGATGGTAACTGACGACTGGACGCTGAGTGTCGAAGGCGAATGCCACCACCCACAGAACTTTACCATGGCTCAACTGGAAAGTCTCTTCCCTTATGAAGAACGCATCTACCGCTTCCGCTGTGTTGAAGGCTGGTCAATGGTGGTGCCATGGGATGGATTTCAATTGAGTCAACTGCTCGACAAGGTGCAACCTACCACTGAAGCCAAATTTGTTGAATTCATCTCCATTCATGACCCCAAACACCTAAGAGGTCAACGCTTACCTATCCTCAACTGGCCATATAAAGAAGGGCTTCGACTCGATGAAGCCATGCACCCACTCACCCTAATGGCAACAGGCATCTATGGCGAACCCCTTCCCAATCAAAACGGCGCACCGATTCGCCTAGTCGTGCCTTGGAAATATGGCTTTAAAAGTGCCAAATCCATCGTTAAAATTCGACTGGTCAAAGAGCAGCCTATCAGCAGCTGGATGGAAGCCGCTCCCAAAGAGTATGGTTTCTACTCCAATGTCAACCCTCATGTCCCGCATCGCCGCTGGTCACAAGCCAAAGAACGCCCTCTCGGTAGCTTCTTTAAAAAACGCACCCTCATGTTCAACGGCTATAAAGACGAAGTCGCCGAACTCTATCAAGGTATGGATTTGAAAAAGTACTTTTAAAATGAGCATTTTGCACGATCATTGACTTATCTTACTCTTACTGTAAAATCAAAGTTATGGCAAAAATAGATAAAATAAAATCCAATATAGAGTGGCTGAGAGAGCTTTTTAAAGTTCTCGTTGCAATTCTGGTTGCTGATGTGGCGGGTATTTCAAAACTTTATTTAGACAACAACATCGGGATTTTATTTTACTTCGGTGTGATTTTAGTGGTCTTTTTATCCCTTTGGATATTGATTGTTGCCAAAAGAATTGAAGCAAATATTAACAGCTTGGAGGATTTATAAAAATGGAGAGCTATTTAATCGCCTTGGCATTCATTGCCATTATCATTTCTTTTTCCTATACAGTTTATATTTCAAAGTAAGCGTAAGACTTTGTTTACATTAAAAAATCACCAAAATCTAACAAAATATCTTAAAAAAACGCTCAGCCTCACACTTCTGATTATGCTTTGCAGCCTGCCTGCCATTCAACTCAGCTGGCAGCTATTTACGGATACGCTCGGTGCCAATCCCGTTGAAACCTTAGAGCATACCACGGGCGATTGGGCACTCTACTTTCTCCTGCTCACCCTCGCAACCCCTTTACTCCTTAAAAAACTGCCTCGCCTACCTCTTCCCGCCTACCTCATCAAGCGTACCCTTGGCTTGGTCGCTTTTACTTACGCCAGCCTTCATCTCCTTATTTATTTCATATTTGACCTCTCTCTAGACTTTGCCGAGCTTTGGGCAGATATTCTAGAACGCCCTTTTATACTCATCGGTATGCTCGCCTGGCTCCTGCTACTCCCGCTTGCACTGACCTCCACCCTCAATTGGCAAAAACGCCTCAAACAACGCTGGTTCACCCTTCATAAACTCATCTACTGGGCAACGGGACTGGGGATTTTGCACTTTTTCCTGCTCGTCAAAGCAGACATCACTCAACCCTCACTTTTATTGATTGTCTATCTTCTTATTTTGTGGAAAAAATAAAGATTTCCCCCTTCCTGCCGTTATCACAACTGTTACCAGACATAAAAGAGTGAAGGCAATGAGTAATAAACTAACAGACAGCGTCAGATACTTTTTTCACCAACTTGAAAAAGAAGCACAAAAAGTTGAAACGCTCAATCACATCCAAACGCCTGAAGAACAGATTGATTTTGAAAAAATTGAGCAGTTCTTTCGAACCCTAAAAGGACTCGATATTTATATGTTTACCGTTGGAGTGAATGGCAAACTCGAATCTGCCCCCTTCCCAAAATTGATTTTTAGCTTAGGGCGAATGGTTCGCATCTATTACAGTCTCAGCCTTGACAATACCAAAGCGGGCTTTATTAGAGTACGAAAAGATGAAACCAACAATCTCGTCTTGATTGAACGACTACACGGCTATCGTCCAAAAGTGGAACAACTCTATGCCAGCAAAAACCCCTGTCATATTATTCGATTTGTTACCCGTTGGATTATCAAAAGAATTGACTGGAATCGTACAAAACTGAAAGGACTTGACCTCTATAATGCCTATCGAGAAATAGAAGACAAAATGCGTCAACGCAAAGAAGCACGCCATGCAGAGGAACACACCGCAAAACGCCTTAAAGAAATCATCAACAATGTCGATGCCAAACAAAAAACGAGACGACGAACAAATAAAACCAAAAAAAGTACAACACGCAGAAAACTCAAAAGTTAAGAGAGAAGTGCTGATTAAGGCGACCTGAGAGTTTTGCACGAGATGTCCACACGGATAAAGAAAGCTAAAATTCCTCGACGCTTCGTTGAAAAACTTGGCAATAGCTAGCTATCCGTTTTCCACCTCGATTCGAGGAATTTTATCTCTTTTTTCTCGCGCGTCCCACTCGTGCAAAGCTATCAACCTAATGATCTCTGCCCACTGCCAACTCTGCCAATGCCGTTAAGGCATTTTTATACTCAGAATCAGGTAAAACAGTCAATGCATCTTGCGCGGCTATTGCCTCTTTTCTCGCCACTTCATAAGTATATTCAATCGCCCCTGAGTTGCGGATGATTTCACTCACCTCATCAATCAACGCAATCCCTTCTGACTCAATCGCACGACGCACAATGGCTTTTTCTTCCTCGGAACCGTGTTCTAAAATATAAATCAGTGGCAAAGTCGGCTTGCCTTCTGCCAAGTCATCACCTACATTTTTACCCAAAGTCTCCGCATCACCCATATAGTCCAATGCATCATCCACCAACTGGAAGGCCGTCCCCACCAAACAACCATATTGTGCCAAAGGCTGCTCCCATTCTGGCTGATGAGCCAAAATTGCCCCCAGCTGCGTCGCTGCTTCAAATAGCTTGGCCGTTTTACGGTGAATTACCTCCATATAACGGGTTTCATCGGTTGAGACATCATGGCAATTTAACAGCTGCAACACCTCACCTTCCGCAATGACATTGGTTGCTTCACTCATCAGACGCATAATCGCCATCTCATTCGGCTCCACCATCATCTCAAACGAACGAGAATAAAGAAAATCCCCCACCAACACCGATGCCGCATTCCCCCACACCTCATTCGCCGTTTTATTGCCTCGCCGTGTATCCGACTCATCCACCACATCATCATGCAACAGTGTCGAGGTATGAATAAACTCAATCACCGCTGCCATCGTTAAATGGTGCTGCCCCTCATAGCCACAAGCGCGCGCGCTCAGCAAAGTCATCAAAGGACGCAAGCGCTTCCCGCCGCTATGGATAATATAGTGTCCAATCTGGTTAATCAGTACCACATCCGAAGCCAAACGCTTTAAAATCAGCTGGTCGGTCGCAGCGATATCCTCAGCAATCAGTTGTCTAATTTCGCTTAAAGTCATTGTCTCATTACAAATAAAGTGTGAATCGAGTAAGTTTATCCCCCAAAGCCCGCCTTGAAAAGCCCAATCTCTGCTTTTCACACGATTTTTCCAACCAGATGATAAAACCAGACAATTTATTTGACCTCCTACCCTAAACTCTATATAATCCCCTTTTTTCCTGTTTCGGGCGCCTTCCTGTGCTCAAAACAAGTATCGAATTTAGAATCAAAACTCTGGAGAACTCCAAGATGTATGCGGTCATTAAAACCGGTGGTAAACAATATCGTGTGCGTGAAGGTCAAACTCTACGCATTGAAACCTTGAGAGCGAACGAAGGTGACGCGATTGAGTTTGATGAAGTTCTAATGGTTGGTGAAGGTGCTGATGTTAAAGTGGGCACGCCAACAGTAGAAGGTGCAAAAGTTGCGGCAACCGTAAAAGGTCATGGTCGTGGCAAAAAAGTCACTATCATCAAATTCCGTCGTCGTAAAAACCGTTCTCGCCTTAAAAAAGGTCACCGTCAAAACTTTACAGAAGTTGAAATCACTGGAATTTCAGCTTAAGATTGAGACAACCCCACCTCTACACTATGTTCGGGGTTGGAATTTATAAAACAACTGAGATGCTTCTGAATAGGGGGCATAACGGTTAACAAGAGGTTATCAGCATGGCTCATAAGAAGGCTGCAGGTAGTACTAAAAACGGTCGCGACTCCAACGCCAAACGCTTAGGTGTTAAGCGTTACGGCGGAGAACAAGTTTCAGCGGGAAGCATTCTTGTTCGCCAGCGTGGTACAAAATTCCACCCTGGTCTAAATGTTGGTCGTGGCAAGGATGATACCTTATTCGCAAAAGCAGACGGTAAAGTTGCTTTCGTGACCAAAGGTAAGCCAGTACGCACCTATGTAACAGTTGTTGCCGAATAATTAAGGATGTGCTAATTCAAGCACTTTCTTAAATTCACCAACGCAACTGAACAACGCCCCGCTTGACGGGGCGTTGTTGTTTCAACATAATTCAAATCCTACTTTTTGAAATAGTTCTTAGCAAGCTTGACCAGAGCGATATGCAATTTATCGTCGCCTCAAGCCCAAGCTCTACAAGATCTATCTCAAAGAGCGGCACCCAAAAAATCAAGAGAACCTTAAAATGCAATTTGTCGATGAAGCCAAAATAGAAGTCCAAGCAGGCCGTGGGGGCAATGGTGTTGCCAGCTTTCGCCGTGAAAAATACATCCCCTTTGGCGGCCCCAATGGAGGAGACGGCGGGGACGGCGGCAGCGTCTATTTACAAGCCGACCGCAATCTCAACACCCTAGTCGATTTTCGTTTCGTACGGCACTACAAAGCAGAAAATGGCCAAAGCGGCATGGGACAGCAAAAGACGGGAAAAGCAGGTGAAGACCTAATTATCAAAGTCCCTGTCGGCACCATTGTTCGAGATATCGATACCCGAGAAGTCATTGGCGACCTAACAGAAGATGGTCAAAAACTCCTCGTTGCCAAAGGTGGTCGCCATGGACTGGGCAATGTTCATTTTAAAAGTAGTCGCAACCGCACCCCTCGCCAATGCACGCCTGGTGAAGAGGGTGAGCAACGCAATCTACAACTTGAGTTGGCGGTACTCGCCGATGTCGGCTTACTGGGACTGCCGAATGCAGGCAAATCCAGCCTCATCTCCGCTGTC
>JALUXI010000287.1 GCA_027019045.1 Piscirickettsiaceae bacterium
AAACAAACTCCATAAACATCTTTTATTCACCTTCCGAAATCTTAAACGGAGTGATTTTAACAGCGAAACCCGATACAATGAATGCAATTTATGAAAAAATTTCGAGGAAGTTGACAATGCCAAATACACCTAAACTGAACCATCGTCCTGTCGGTCTGCTAATTTTAGATGGCTGGGGCTATCGTGAAGAAGATCAAGACAATGCCATTGCCCAAGCACACACCCCCAACTGGGATGCGCTGTATGCCAACCACCCTCACACCCTGATTAAAACTTCTGGTTTAGCAGTTGGACTACCAGAAGGGCAGATGGGGAACTCTGAAGTCGGTCACATGAACCTAGGGGCGGGTCGTGTGGTCTATCAAGAACTGACCCGCATTCAAAAGGATATTGATGATGGGCGTTTCTTCCAAAACAATGCCCTACTTAAAGCGGTGGATGCAGCAGCCGATCGAGGCCATGCGGTTCACATTCTAGGCTTGCTCTCTGATGGTGGCGTACATTCACACATCAACCATATTAAAGCAGCAGTGAAATTGGCCAGCGAACGAGGCGCAGAAGTCTTTGTTCACGCCTTTACCGATGGTCGTGATACGGCACCGAAAAGTGCGATTCAGTATATTGAAGATCTAGAAAACTACATGGCCGAAATCAAAGGCGGTCGCATTGCCAGCATCACTGGGCGTTATTTTGCCCTTGACCGTGATAACCGCTGGGATCGTGTTCGTAAGGCTTACGATGTCATCACCTGCGGCATCAGTGAATTTAATGCCACCAGTGCGGTAGAAGCGGTGGAAAAAGCCTATGAACGAGGCGAAACCGATGAGTTTATTCAACCCACCGAAATTTTAACGGAAGATGGCGGGCGTACTAAAGTGCAGGACGGCGATTCCATTATCTTTATGAACTTCCGTTCCGACCGAGCGCGTCAATTGACTCGAGCTTTTATAGAAGACGACTTTGCCGACTTCCATCGCTGTGCCGCCCCTGTGCTATCCGAGTTTGTCACCTTAACCGAATACAATAAAAACTTTGAAAAGTTCGGTGCTTTGGTCGCCTATCGTCCAACTAAATTACGCAATACCTTAGGTGAATACATCGCCAAGCAAGGGCTGAAACAGCTTCGCATTGCGGAAACAGAAAAATACGCCCATGTCACCTTCTTCTTCAATGGCGGTGTAGAAGCGCCGAATGAAAATGAAGTGCGGGTGCTGATTAACTCTCCTCAGGTTAAAACCTATGATTTACAACCTGAAATGAGCCTGCCTGAATTGACGGAAAAACTCACCACAGCCATTCGTTCTGGAGAGTTTGATGTCTTTATCTGCAACATTGCCAACCCTGACATGGTCGGCCATACGGGTAATATGGAAGCCTGCATTAAAGCCGTGGAAGCGGTAGATGCTGCCTTGGGCGAAATTGTTCGCACCATGGAAGAAGTGGGTGGAGAAATGTTGGTCACCGCTGATCACGGCAATATTGAAATGCTGATTGACCCAGAAACGGGCAAGCCGCTGACCTCTCATACTACGCTGCCCGTCCCTTTAATCTATGTCGGCAAAGAAAATTGCCAACTCAGAGAAGGCGGCATTTTGGCAGATATTGCCCCCACACTATTGGATATGATGGGACTGGATAAGCCCGAAGAGATGACAGGCGAATCGCTCTGTATTTATCCAGCTTAATAAAGCGTAACGACTCAATTGATACTGTAACTGCTCAGATTGCCCCTGAAATTCGTCAATTCAAGGCGGAAAATGTGAGTTTACAAACCGTAAATGACCATTTTCCAACGCAGAAGTGGCGGATTTCAGGGGTGAGCTGGGTAGTTACAATAAAACAACAAATGCACTAACACAAGATGGTGTTGAAATTCAAGGGAGAAAGCCCTATAATTTCGCACCATTTTGTTTTTAGTGAATTGAAGCGAGAAATGACGCTTCTTAAGAAATCAACCTGACAAAAATAGTCTGCAAAGCACACGCTTCACGGTTTGCGGCTTTCTCAACAGGACACCATAATATGAACACAACACAACCTCTTAAAGGTCTAAAAGGTCTTTACCTGCCCGAATTTGAAACCGAAAACTGCGGTTTTGGTCTCATTGCTCAGATGGATGATCAAGCCAGTCACTGGGTGGTCGAAACGGCCATTGAATCCCTTGCCAATATGACTCACCGTGGCGGAGTGGCAGCCGACTGCTGTACGGGAGATGGCTGTGGACTTTTGATTAAAAAGCCGCAAAAATTCTTTGCTCAAGAGGCAGAAAAGCACGGGTTCAAACTGGCTCAGACCTATGCCGTCGGGATGGTGTTCCTCAGCCCTGATGCGGACAAAGCAGAGAAAGCTCGCAACACTCTAACGCAATACCTCACCAATAAAGGGTTGGAAGTGCTAGGTTGGCGTGAAGTCCCTGTCGATTCAGCGATTTTGGGTGAACAAGCTGCCAGCATGGAGCCGAAAATCGAACAGATTTTTGTCAATGCCCCTGAAGGCATGGACGAGGCGGAGTTTAACCGCCTGCTGTTTGTCGCTCGCCGCAAAACCGAAATGGAGATTGAGCCAGAGGACAAAGATTTTTACATCGCCTCTCTCAACAGTCAGCTGATCTCTTACAAAGGCTTGGTGATGCCCAGAGAGCTACCAAAATACTATCTGGATCTCACCGAGACAACTTTTGAATCCTCCAATATCTCCTATCACCAACGCTTCTCCACCAACACCATGCCGCAGTGGCGTTTGGCACAGCCTTTCCGCTTCTTGGCACACAACGGGGAATTGAATACCATTCGAGGCAACCGTAACTGGGCGTTGGCTAGACAGAACAAATTTGAAACCCCACTGATTCCTGATTTGGGCGAACTCAAGCCATTGGTCTCACAAGAAGGCTCCGACTCCAACAGTTTAGATAATATGTTGGAAGTGCTGATGATGGGCGATATGTCCGTTTTCCAAGCGCTTCGCCTCTTGATTCCACCTGCTTGGCAAAATATCCCTCACATGGATCCTGATCTACGCGCCTTCCTAGAGTACAACTCCATGCATATGGAGCCTTGGGATGGCCCAGCGGGAATGGTGATTAACACAGGGAAATACGCCATCTGCGGTGTGGATCGTAATGGTCTGCGACCTACTCGATATGTGATTACCAAAGATCGTCACATCACCTTCGCTTCAGAAATCGGGGTCTATCCTTATGCCCCTGAAGAGGTGGTTGAAAAAGGTCGCTTAAAACCTGGTCAGGTCATTGCAGTTGATCTAGAAACAGGCACCCTGCTTAAGCCTCAACAAATTGATGATATGCTCAAAACCGCCAAGCCTTACCGTCAATGGATGGATGAAGGCTATATGCATTTGGAAGAGCAGCTTGAAGGCGATAAAGCCCCAGAGCAGTGGGATGAAAAAACCACCGATATTTATCAAAAATACTTCCAGCTCACTTTTGAAGAGCGGGATCAAATCATTCGTGTCTTAGCGGAAGCGGGGCAAGAAGCCACTGGTTCCATGGGAGACGATGCCCCACTTCCTGTGTTCTCACACAAGGTGCGTTCGGTCTATGACTATTTCCGTCAGATGTTCGCACAGGTCACCAACCCGCCGATTGACCCTTTGCGGGAAAATATCGTCATGTCGCTCAACACCTGTTTCGGGCGAGAGCAGAACCTGTTTGAAGAAGGGCCAGAACACGCTAAACGCCTTGAAGTGGCTTCTCCAATTCTCACTGCCAGCATGATGCAGCAACTGCTGAACATGGAAGATGAAGACTACCGCAGCCAAGTGATCTCCTTGCACTATACGCCAAGTGAAGAGAACTTAGAACAAGCCGTGCGTCGTGTCTGTGATGAAGCGGTTGAAGCGGTGAAACAAGGGGTGACCTTGTTGGTGCTGAGTGATGCAGGTCTGCAAGAAGACAAAATTAGTGTTCATGCGGCGATGGCAACAGGAGCGGTGCATCATCGCTTGATTGCAGAAGGGTTACGCACCGAAGCCAATATTATTGTTGAAACGGGAACTGCCCGTGACCCACACCACTTTGCCGTACTGTTTGGTTATGGTGCCACGGCAGTTTATCCATATCTAGCATACGAAAGCATTACCGATATGCTTCGCACCAAAGAGCTGGATGACAAAAAATCGATTCACGATTACATTAAAAACTACCGTTACGGTATCAATAAAGGGCTGTTTAAAATCCTCTCCAAAATGGGGATCAGCACCATCGCCTCTTACCGTGGTGCGCAACTGTTTGAAGCGGTGGGCTTGGCATCAGATGTGGTTGACCTCTGCTTTAAAGGTACCCCGACCCGTATTGAAGGAACAAAGTTTGAGCATCTAGAGCAAGACTTTATCCAACTTCACAAAGAAGCCTTTAACCCTCGCAAGCCATTGCAGCAAGGCGGTTTATTGAAGTTTGTTTATGGCGGTGAATACCACGCCTACAACCCTGATGTGGTCAACTACCTGCGGCAAGCGGTACAGTTGGGTGACCAAAACGCCTATAACAAATTCCGTGATTTGGTCAATAACCGCCCAGCGATGACGATTCGTGACCTCATCACCTTTAAAGACGACATTACCCCAATTGAGCTTGATGAAGTCGAACCTGTTGAAGCAATTTTTAAACGCTTTGACAGTGCAGGGATCTCTTTAGGTGCCTTGTCACCAGAAGCGCATGAATCACTTGCCATTGCGATGAACCGTTTAGGTGCTCGCTCCAACTCTGGGGAAGGGGCGGAAGATCCTTCTCGTTACGGCACTGAAAAGATGTCCAAAATCAAGCAGGTGGCTTCAGGTCGCTTTGGGGTGACGGCTCACTATCTACGAAATGCTGAAGTCATCCAAATCAAAGTGGCTCAAGGAGCCAAGCCTGGTGAAGGGGGGCAGCTGCCAGGGCATAAGGTAGATTTGACGATTGCTAAACTGCGTCACTCTGTCCCAGGCGTGACCTTAATTTCACCCCCACCACATCACGATATCTACTCGATTGAAGATTTGGCGCAGCTCATTTTTGACCTCAAACAGGTCAATCCTAATGCCTTGATCTCCGTGAAACTCGTGGCAGAACCAGGTGTCGGTACCATTGCTGCTGGGGTGGCTAAAGCCTATGCAGATTTGATTACCATCTCAGGTTACGACGGCGGAACAGGTGCTAGCCCGATTACCTCTGTGAAATATGCAGGGAACCCATTTGAAATGGGGATCGCTGAAGCCCATCAAGTATTACGAGCCAATGACCTGCGTGGACAGGTCATTCTACAAGCCGATGGAGGCTTAAAAACAGGGCTAGATGTAATTAAAGCCGCCATTTTGGGTGCAGAATCCTTCGGTTTCGGAACCGCACCAATGGTGGCACTTGGCTGTAAATACCTGCGTATCTGTCACCTCAATACCTGTGCAGTCGGTATCGCAACG
>JALUXI010000288.1 GCA_027019045.1 Piscirickettsiaceae bacterium
TAAAGAGCGGTTGCAAATTCTATTGGCTCACGAACGCTCTGAACGGAAAGCACCGACTTATCTACCCGCCATGCGAGAAGAAATTTTGCAAGTGATTGCAAAGTATGTGGAGATTGATGCAGAGAATTTGCAAATCTCGATTGATGAAGCCAATGGCGTAGAGGTTTTAGAGCTGAATCTCGTATTACCTGATGAAAAAAGATAAGCGGTAACGACAAGCTTTAGCCCTCATCAATGAGGGCTAAAGTGCATATTGCTATTTCACTTCATTGATAATGTCTAAAGAGATTTTTTCGACCTCTTCAGCAATGGTTTGAAGGGATTCGCTGGGGTTGAGCATTTTCAGTATTGCCGTTGGATTGATCATGCCTATATGGGTTTTGCCGTCTTTTTCATAGACACTGATGCGGCAAGGCAGTGCAGAACTTAAATCCATGTCTTCTAATAGCACCGCTTTTGCTTTCATCGGATTGCAGATTTCATACACTTTGACTTCGGCATCAAACTCTACCCCTTTTTTATTCATGGTAGCCTTTAAGTCATGGGTTGCGACAATACCAAACTTGTGTGCAGGCACTGCAGTTTCTAATGCTTGGCAGACATCTTCAAAAGATTTATCACTTGTGATTACGGTTTTCATTATTTCTCCTTGTTAAATTTTGAGCGCTATGCAATCTAACGATATATAGCGCCCAGTTGTTCTTACAGGCTGGGAATTATACTAGAACCAGAAACGAATCCCAGCTACCGCACTGCTATTTTCTGCTTCTCCTCCACCTGTGGTTATTAGATCTGCTGTTTTGCCATAGGCTTTACTCCATTTGATACCAATGTAGGGGGCAAACTTTCTGGAGATTTCATATCGCAATCTCAACCCCAACTCAGTACTGGATAGACCTGAACCAATACCGTATTGGGTTTGGTCTGCACTATACGCATTCAGCTTAAATTGGGGGGTAAGAATCAGCCGCTGGGTAAAGAGGGCTTCATATTCGGCATCTAATTTAAAGCCCACATTTTGATCATTAGCGATCAGATAAGCGGTGGTTTCAAAAAAGTAGGGTGCCAGTCCTTGTATACCAATGGCTGCCCAACTATTTTGCTTACTCTCTTCATTCAGGTCCACTTCTAACCCTGCTTGAAGATCCCAAAAGGGGGCGATGGGACGACTGTAAAGCAGTTGGTTTTCTGATTCACCTTTGCCGTTGACCTGCTTTCCTTCAGAGTTGAAATAGAGCTTGTGCCAATCGGTGCCAATCCATGCGTTCATTTCCCAGCTGATGGGGTTGTCCGTCTCATTAGAGACTTCAAATTGGTCAAAGAGTAGTGATGCTAAGAGAGGATCCCGCTCTTTTTTCGCCATTTTATTGATGTGCTGTGTCCAAGCAGCCAGTTCTGTTTGACTAGGGAGCCCTGTTAAAGGGGCAGGGGTGGAGGCCGCTTGTGTGAGTGAGCTAAAAGTGATTAGTCCGCATCCGATGATGGAAGCGGTGAGTTTTTGGGTAACTGTTTTCATGATGATTCTCCTAAGCATTATTGACGGATTTGAACTCTGCGGAACATGCCCATCATGTGATAGAGCAGGTGGCAGTGGAAGGCCCAGTCGCCTTCAGCATCCATGGTGACTCGGTAGCTGATTTTAGAGCCTGGCTGTACAATCACGGTATGTTTTCGTGGAATGTGATTTTCATCGCCTGTTTCCAAGTCACTCCAAACACCGTGTAAGTGCATTGGATGGTTCATCATGGTGTCGTTAATAAAGGTAATACGAATGCGTTCGCCGTATTTAAATTTAAGCGGTGGAGCCTCATCAAGGGGAATGCCATTGATTTGCCACATATAGCGTTCCATATTGCCTGTTAAATGTAGTACCAGTTCTTTGGTGGGTTTGGGGTCATGTCGAGTGGGGTAGCGGTTTTTTAAATCCGCATAGGTAAGTACCCGTCGTCCATTGTTTCTCAAACCCACACCTGGGTCATCTAGGCGATATTGGGGTGACATGGCTCTCATGGTGGTATGAGGTCCCCATTTGATAGGCACTTCGATTTGGGGAAGCTTTGGGTGCATATCCATAGGAATCGAAGTTTTATCGAGGTCGACATTCATTGTTTTCATGCTATGCTCATGTTCAGCATGATTGACATTGCTCGTATCCATCCCCATTTTCATTTTTTCCATAGTCAAGGCGTGGGTGTAGTCAGGCTGTTTTGAGTGGTGTCCCATTTTGGCATGATCCATTTCTCCGTGATTCATGTTGCCATGAGCCATTTTGCCCGTCTGCCCCATTCCTGGCATGCCAGACATTTTTTTCATGCCTTTCATTCCCTTCATTCCCTTCATTCCATGCATACCGCCCATCTCATGTCCCATGCCTTGCATGTCATCCATACTCATGCCCATATCGACCATTGTGAGTGTGGGGACGGGATCCATAGCGGGTGTCTTGGCAAGTTGTGTTGCATCGGAGGTTAAGGAGCCGATAGCATAGCCTGAACGGTCAATGGCTTGCGCAAAGATGGCATAGGGTTGAGAAGCGGTATCGGGTTCGACAATGACATCATAGGTTTCTGCCACCCCAATGCGGAATTCATCTACTTCCACGGGTTGAACCAGGTTGCCATCTGCTGCGACCACTGTCATTTTGAGTCCTGGAATCCGCACATCAAAGAAGGTCATGGCTGAGCTGTTAATGAATCTTAACCGTACCTTTTGACCTGATGTGACGACTGCACGCCAGTGAGCATTGGGTGAGAGACCGTTCATCAAGTAGGTATAGGTTGCCCCTGTTACATCGGAGATGTCTCGGTCGCTCATCCGCATCTCATTCCACATTTTGCGGGCTTGCCACGCTTTGCTGAAGCCTTTTTGCTGTACTTCTTTCCAGAAGTCACCTACGGTGCGTTGAGTATAGTTGTAATAGTCCGCCTGTTTTTTGAGGTTGGCATAAATGGTTTCAGGATGTTCATCTGACCAGTCAGACAGTTGAATTACAAAGTCTTTGTCATACTCTAAAGGCTCTTTTTCTTTAGGTAGAATGACAATGGCGCCGTACAGTCCAGTCTGTTCTTGATAGCCAGAGTGGCTGTGATACCAGTAGGTGCCGTGCTGTTTTACGGTAAATTGATAGGTGTAGGTTTCACCTGGTTTGATGCCTGCAAAGCTAAATCCTGGTACGCCATCCATACGAGTAGGGAGAATAATGCCGTGCCAGTGAATGGAACTGTCTTCATCCATTTCGTTTTTGACTCGAATGGTAACGGTATCGCCTTCTTGCCAAACCAGAGTCGGGGCGGGGAGTGAACCATTGACCAGTGTTGCTTCGGTTGGGGTGCCTGTGATATTGACCGTTTTTTTGGAGATGACTAAATCAAACTCTGTACCTGTTAAGACGGGCTGTTTTCGGTTATTTAAAGGGGCTGTGCCAGCTAAGGCTGAGGGAATATGGCTGCCCAGTGCAGCGGTTAAGCTGGAAAGAGCGAGTCCTTTGACAAATTGTCTACGGTTTAATTGAGTACTCATCGTGATGTTCTCCTAATCTTAAAAAGGAAGGGTTAAAATTCTTAGGGCATTTTTTAGGTATTTAGAAAAATGCTTAAAGATTAGGAGGTGGAGTGAGGGGCGGGAAGTAGGGATTGAGATAGTGAGGTTGTGATGGGGTGGGAAGTGTCTGAGCGGTCAGTTGGATATTGAGGTATATGGATTGAGTGGGCAAGGAGAGTGTACTTGTCAGCGTATGGCAATTGGCATGAGGGCAAACTGATTGTGTTTCACAATTATGCCCAGCCATCTGTTCGCACTGTTGGCAGTGATCATAGTGGTTGAGCTGAGTTTGGTCAATTGGTACTATAGATGCCGTATTTTGAGATGGTTGCATATTAGATGCCACAGCACTCACACTGCCAAAAAGCAGTGAGAAAAATAAAATGAAAAGCTGTGGTAAACGCATGATGTTCTCTTTTAATCCTTAAGTTCAACTCTAATATAACGCTGTTTCCTGAAAACAACCTGAATCAGCTTCATTAAATAGACCGAGAGATTAAGTTTTTATTTCAAAATTGCCAAAATTCCCAGTCCCGATGCCCACAAAAGTGATGCGGGACTGGGGATTTTGAGATTTTTTATGAACAATTTGATTCTTTGCTGCAGCAGCTATTTAAGTTTGCCGCTTCCATTTTGGCTTCTTTGAGAATTCTGATGCCGCCTGAGAGGACTAATAGTGTGATGAGGAGTCCAATTATTAAATCAGGTAGGTTGCTACCCATAGCGGCGACGAGGAAGCCACTTAAAATCACCCCTAGGTTGGCTAATACATCATTGGCAGAAAAAATCCAGCTGGCACGCATATGGACTTCGCCATGACGATGTTTTGCGATGAGAAATAGGCAAACAACATTGACAGCTAGGGCAAGCAGTCCAATGCCCATCATCCAGTCTGATAGGGGGTCGCTGCCGTAAATGAACTTACGAATCACTTCTGCCAGCACACCAAAAGCGAGAAGAATTTGGAACCAGCCACTAAGTTGGGCGGCGGAAATTTTTTTCTGTGCAGCTTTGCCGATGGCGTACAAGCTAATGCCGTAAACAATGGCATCTGCCAGCATGTCGAGTGAATCGGCAACCAAGCCTGTGGAATCACTGTAAATCCCCGTGATCATTTCCACTACAAACATAGTGCCATTGAGTGCAAGGAGTATCCAGAGAGTTTTGGCTTCTGAACGATCTTTAATTTCAATTTCGCAATTGCATCCCATAATGATGGCTCCTTAGTTTTTAAAATAACTTTTCAAACGACTATTATGCCCGTCAAAACTGAAACGAAGCTGAATTTTGGGCATAAAAAAACCGATAACAAAGTATCGGTTTTTTAGATTTTCAACGGTTAGATTGAATTATTAGTGTTCGTGGCCGCCAGCACCATGTGCATGACCATGCTCAAGCTCTTCTTCAGTGGCATCACGCACGCCCATCACTTCGATATCGAAGGTGAGGTCTTGTCCTGCAAGTGGGTGGTTTCCATCAACCGTCACACCTTCATCGTTGATGTCGGTAATTTCAACTGAGTGCATACCTTGTTCAGTTTGCGCTTCAAAACGCATACCGACTTCTAGGTTGTCCACGCCTTGGAACATCTCTTTGGGGACACCTGTTTGTACCAACGCATCATTGCGTTCACCATAAGCTTCTGCGGCTGGAATCGTTACCGTAAACTTATCGCCGACTTCTTTTCCTTCCAGCTCTTTTTCCAACCCTGGGATAAGGTTGCCGTGTCCGTGAAGGTATGCCAAAGGTTGACCGTTTGAGGCGTCCATCACATTCCCATCTTTGTCTTTGAGGGTGTAGTTGATTTCGACAACCTTATCTTTTTCAATTTTCATATTTCTT
>JALUXI010000289.1 GCA_027019045.1 Piscirickettsiaceae bacterium
CTTTGAACCCATGCCGAATCTATTTGTCGGGATCAGCACCCAAGATACCGCCGTAGAAATCAGCGGTCAGCTCAATGTTCTTGCCACCTCTATTATGAAAATCGCCAATGATCTGCGTCTGATGAATTCCGGCCCTCTAGCAGGTCTAGCAGAAATTCAACTACCTGCTTTGCAGCCAGGCAGCTCAATTATGCCTGGTAAAGTCAATCCTGTCATTCCTGAAGCGGCCGCCATGGTTGCCGCTCAAATAATGGGTAACCATACTGCGATTACCATTGGCGGACAAGCGGGCAATTTTGAACTCAATGTCATGCTCCCCATGATTGCAGATAATTTACTGCAGAGCATTGAAATCGCCAGCAATGCCCTTATACAACTGGCAGATAAGGCGATTGCGGGTTTCACCGTCAATAAAGAAAATCTCAAACAAGCACTAGAAGTCAATCCAATTTTGGTGACCGCTCTCAACCCTGTCGTTGGCTATGAAAAAGGGGCTGCTATTGCCAAAACCGCCTACCAAACAGGTCGCCCCGTGCTAGAAGTCGCTCTTGAGATGACAGATTTAGACGAAGCGACTTTAAAAAATTATTTAAATCCAGAACTATTAACCTAAAGTAACTGCTCAGATTGCCTCTGAAATTCGTCAATTCAAGGCGGAAAATGTGAGTTTACAAGTTGTAAATGACCATTTTTCAACGCAGAAGTGGCGAATTTCAGGGGTGATCTGAGTCGTTACAACTTAAAAGGAAAAAACCATGAGTATAATCAATGTCACCAAAGACAACTTTGAAGAAATCATCGAAAATAACGACATCGTCATTTTTGACTTCTGGGCAGAATGGTGTGGACCCTGTAAACAATTTGCCCCCATTTTTGAAGCCGTTGCCGAAAAACATCCAGACATCGCTTTTGCCAAAGTGAATGTTGAAGAAGAACAAGAGTTGGCACAAATGTTCCAAGTACGCTCTATCCCAACCATTGTCTTTATGCGTGAAAAAATTGTTGTGTACGCCAACCCAGGACTGATTCCTGAAGCGAACCTAGAAGAAGGGATTGAACAGCTAAAAGCACTGGATATGGAACAGGTTCGCAAAGATCTTGAAGCCCAGCAAAACGAAGCTTCAGAGTAACTACTCAGCTCGCCCCTGAAATCCACCACTTTTGCGTTGGAAAGTGGTCATTTACGGAACGAACATTTTCCGCCTTGAATTGACGAATTTCAGGGGCAATCTGAGCAGTTACAGTGTCAACTGAGTAGTTACAATACTAAAACCCCAGTCCCGCCATGATCGGGACTGGGGTTTTTGATATTTTCGACTCAGCTTTATTGAATACTGAGACTTCATCCCTCTATTTAAACATAGAGCTCTATCGGTGGTGGCTCAGCCAACCTTTCTATCAAATCACTTCTGGTCACTATCCCAACCATTTCACCTACCTCACTCATCACAGGCAATGCATGCACTTGATAAAGATGCATGACGGCAGCAACACGGCGTATTTCTGTTTGCGGTACGGTTGTAATCACCTGTTTTTGCATAATATCCTGTATGGGTGTCGGCAAAATCGTTTCAATGCGTTGTTCAACATGATTCATCAACTGGGTTAATAGCATGGACTCCGTCACCACCCCCACTAAATGTGTTTCCTGCATAATGGGCAAAGCCTGTACACCACTATTTTGCATCCGCTCCCATGCCTGCTGAAAAGTCGCCTCAATCTCCAGCGTAATAACTGGAAAGCTCATGATTTCTCTCACCAAAGTCACGACTTTCTTTGGCGCAGCCTCCTTGGTCTCTTCATAAGCAGATAAAGAATGGTGCAAGTGATGTGAGTGTGGATTCCCCGCAGCCTGTTCAGCTTGAATCCGTTCTTCCGCTTGAGGGTATGGCTCTTTTTCAAATGACTCTATTGACCGAACAGGATGAACAGGATCCACCTTCAATTCAGGTCTCGGCGGCGGCACCCCAATAAAACTTTGACCTTCTGGACTATAAACAATAAACATCTCTTTCCCCCTCACTCATCATATCGGCGATGATAGCCAAAAAATAAACCCATAGAGACAAACTATCTTGAACTTTAAACCTCTCTATTGGAAACTTTAGCAAAAATCCAATATACTTACCCCGACTTAATTTAACCATAAAAAGAGGATAAACCATGTCAGTACTTGTTACTAAACCTGCTCCAGATTTTACCGCCGCTGCTGTTTTAGCAGATGGCACCATTGTCGAAGACTTTAACCTAAAAAGCCATCTAGATGGCAAATACGGTGTGGTTTTCTTCTACCCATTAGATTTTACTTTTGTTTGCCCTTCTGAAATCCTAGCATTTGACCACCGTGTTGAAAAGTTCAAAGAGTTGAATACCGAAGTCATCGGCATCTCTGTGGACTCTCAATTCACCCACAACGCATGGCGTAATACACCTGTTAATCAAGGTGGATTGGGGCCTGTTAAATTCCCATTAGTAGCTGACCTTGGTGGCAGCATCATGGATGCTTATGGTGTGCGTCATCCTGGCAATGTTGCACTTCGTGCTAGCTTCTTAATCGACAAAGACGGTATTGTGCGCCACCAAGTAGTCAACGACCTTCCACTGGGTCGTAATGTGGATGAAATGGTACGAATGGTTGAAGCACTTCAAACTCACGAAGAAGTGGGCGAAGTTTGCCCTGCAGGCTGGCAGAAAGGTCAAGAAACCATGAAAGATACTCCAGATGGTGTGGCTGAATACCTAGCCAAGCACGCTGACGAATTATAATTCGTTTCACAGCAATCAATCCTAATAAGCCGTCCTTGTGACGGCTTTTTTGCTTTTAAGAATCCCTTTTTCAGTACAATACCCGTCTATGAAAACACAACTATCACATTATCAACAAAGAGTTGAAGCTAAATTATCTAAACAACTTGAATCACTCAATGCCCCTTCACCTCTAAAAGAAGCCTTCATTTACAGCACACTAAATCAAGGCAAACGCATTCGTCCAGCTTTAGTCTATGCCATTGCAGATGCCCTAAAAATTCCACTCAATCAAGTAGATGCTGCGGCCATGGCCATTGAGTTGATTCACTGCTACTCATTAGTGCATGATGACCTCCCAGCCATGGATGATGACAACTTACGCCGAGGTAAACCTACTTGCCATATCCAGTTTGATGAAGCCACCGCAATTTTAGTCGGTGACGCCCAACAAACACTGGCTTTTGAAGTATTAAGTCAATCCCCTCTACCTGCACAGCAAGTTGTCAAACAAATACAACTACTTGCACAAGCCTCTGGTGCTGAAGGTATGGTGGCGGGACAGGTGTTGGATATGCAGGCTGAAAACCGAGCAGACAATATTCCTCTTGAGCAGTTGAAAACTTTACACCTCTGCAAAACAGGCGCACTCTTAAAAACCGCCCTGCTTTTAGGTGCCACCCCAGCACCCAACTATGAACAACTTGCCCCCAGCTTAAATCAACTTGGCGAACAGATTGGGCTGGCCTTTCAAGTGCATGATGACATTCTCGATATCGAGTCCAATACAGAGACCCTCGGCAAGCCTCAAGGCAGTGACTTAGCCGCCAATAAGACCACCTATCCCAAATTATTAGGATTGGAAGGTGCCAAAACAATGAGAGATCAGCTCATTCAACAAGCACACTACACACTTAAAAACCTGCCTTTTCAATCTCACTTTCTCCACCAACTAATTGATTATATTGCTGAAAGAAAGCATTAAATCCAGTATAATTCTGCTTTTATCTTTATCGAAAATAGAGCCATGACACCATCCAGCCAAAAAACTTTTGTTCTTAAAACCCTGCTAGACTTTGCCTCAGCACATAGCTTGAGAGGGTATGATGGAGACTGTGCCAAACTCCATGGCCACAACTGGAAAATTGAAGTCCAGGTCGTTGGGCATCAGCTTAATGAAGTCGGCATGGTAATTGACTTCAAAGAGATAAAAAAGCACGCTAAGGCGGTTGTTGCAGAGTTGGATCACACCTTTTTAAACGACCACCCTCACTTCCAAACAACCAACCCAACAGCAGAGAATATTGCTGTTTATCTATATCAAGAAATTGAAAAACGCATCCAAACCGATCAAGTCAAAATGCACAGTTTAACCGTCTGGGAAAACGATCGTAATTGCGTCACCTACTCTGAGTCTTAAAAGATGAACACACTCAGTCAGCTCTCGCCAACTGAACTGCTTTTCTGGGGCGGTCTGCTGGGATTGATTATGGGCAGTTTCATCTCCATGCTCAGCTACCGCTTGCCTCGAGCTTTACTCAACAACCAAGACCCTGCAGAAGTCTTCATTAAAAAGAGCCGTTCTCACTGTCCACAATGTGACGCCACCCTCCCTTGGTATCGTCTCATCCCCCTCTTTAGTTGGTTGAGCACGGGGGGGAAATGCCATGCTTGCAAAAGACCCATTTCCATTCGCTATCCACTCATCGAACTTTTCAGTGCGCTATCGACAGCCTATATTCTTTACCACTTTGGCATCACAGAAATGGGCATAGCTGCTCTGATTTTTAACTGGTTTCTACTGACCATCAGCGTCATAGATATAGAACACCAGCTCATCTTAGATGTCCTCAGCCTCCCGCTACTTTGGCTTGGACTGGTTTTTAATACCGACCACCTTTTCACTTCTCCCGAATCCGCTATTTGGGGTGCCGCAGCGGGTTATATGATTCTATGGCTTCTATTTCACACCTTTAAAAAACTCACAGGCAAAGAAGGCATGGGATATGGAGACTTCAAACTGCTCGCCGCACTAGGGGCTTGGTTTGGCTTTGATGCACTCCCCGTCATTATCCTCATTGCTGCTTTGGGCACCATTGTGATAGGGGTATTAGGTGCTGTTTTAAAACTCAGAGATTTTAATGCTCCTATGCCTTTCGGACCTTTCCTTGCCATCGGCGGTTGGGCAATCCTATTTTTCGGCAACACCCTACTCATATAGTTCAACCCAAACAAAAAGAGCGAACCCTCATCAAAAGGTTCGCTCTTTGGAGTTCATCAGTTTTCGAAACACTGATAAAACAGCGCTCAGGAAAAGCTATGCACCTAACTTTTCCTGATCGATATCACAAACATGGCTCATTTTGAGTTTATTGTTTTTCACAAAATCCATCACATACTGAAACATTTCAGGGTCTTCATCTTTTAAGCGCTCATCAATAATCAAACACTTCTGCCCGTTATACAACTCTGGATGCAAATAATCGTGAAACACCAATCGATGT
>JALUXI010000290.1 GCA_027019045.1 Piscirickettsiaceae bacterium
CAATCGCACCATTATTGGCATGATTGTGCAGGAAACAGTACTTTTAGGGCTGCTCGCTTTTGGTTTTGGTTGGCTCTTTTCACACCTAATCTATGACCAGTTCCCTAAACGGGTGGTGCTGGAAACCCTAGATGCTTGGCGGCTTTTTGGCATTGTCATTATTGCCTCTCTGCTCTCCTCTTTCTTTGGCGTGCATAAGGTGATCAAAGCCGACCCCACCTCGGCCATTGGAGGGTAATCATGTCCAATCAACATTTGTCTCAAAACAGTGCCATTCGTGTTGAACAGCTTAAAAAATATTATGGGGAAGGGAAAAACCAAGTCCGTGTGATTGAAGAGGCCAATTTTGAGATTGAAAAAGGCGAACTGGTTGCCCTGATCGCCCCCAGCGGAGCAGGCAAAACCACTCTGCTGATGATGCTCGGCTGTGTATTGGAACCGACCGATGGCAAAATTTGGCTGGGCGGGGAACTGGTGTGGGATAAAAATCACTGGTCGCTGAAAGACACTCGCCGCCTACGACGAGAGAAAATTGGCTTTATCTTCCAAGCCCACTACCTCATCCCTTTTCTCAATGTGCTGGAAAATATTATCCTGCTACCCGAAATGAATGGGGTTCCACGGGAAACCACTAAGCAAAAGGCGATGCAACTATTGGACTACTTTGGCATTGCCGACAAGGCTAATGCAGAGCCTTCTCAACTCTCAGGCGGGCAGAATCAAAGGGTCGCCATTGCCCGAGCTTTGGCAACCGAGCCGCATATCATCCTCGCCGACGAGCCCACCGCCGCCTTGGATATCGAACGCTCCGTCAGCGTGGTCAAACTCCTCAAACAGATCGCACAAGAACAGCAGGTCGCCATCATCATGGTCACCCACGACGGCCGCCTCCTCCCCTACTGCGATCGGATTCTATCGATTGAAGACAGAAAAGTGGTCGTCAAACCGACTTCGGAAATGGAAAAAGAAGAGGTGCTATGACACAATTATGCCTGCAATAACCGCCGCTCTAATAGGGTTTGAAGATGACGGCGACCATCGACAATCAACATCACATACACCGTATCATTTAATACTCGGTAAATCACTCGATAAGGTTTAAAAAAGATCTCTCGATAGTCTCGAATACCCAAAGAGAGCAACTCTTTTGGATAGCTGCCTCTTTCGGGCGTTTCTTCAAGGCTTAACAATATCTGCTCTATCTGCTCAAGCACATAGACTGCTTTTTCAGGTGAATCATGGGAGGCAATATAATCATAAAGTGCTTCCAGATCTTGGGCTGCGTCGTCTGTTAAAAAGACTTGATAGTTCATAGAGAGGTTTTGGCTTTGAGTGCTTGGATGACTTTACCTGCTGGCTGTACTTCGCCTGCTTCAATCTGCTTATTCCCCAATGCCAAAATTTTGAGCATCGCCATGGTTTCTTGCATCTGCTCATAGCTGGCAATATCCTGCATCACCACCTTGGCTTCTCCATTTTGGGTAATCACCAAAGGCTCTCCCTGTTCAGATAAATTGCGAACAATTTCTGCCGCATGGGCTTTTAGATAGCTAATGGGCTTAATTTGTTGGAAGTACTTCATATCAATTTAACCTATAAGATAATACTGAGAGCCTTGCATGAGTGGGGCGCGAGAGAAAAAAGAGATAAAATTTTTCGAATCGAGGCGGAAAACGCAGGGAATAGCCAGCTATTTCCAAGTTTTTCAACGAAGAGTCGGGAAATTTTAGCCTTTTTTATCCGTGAATCCATCTCGTGCAAAGCTCTCAAACTAAATATAGACTAAATAAAGACTGATTGTCAATTTAAGATTGAGTTGAACAGCGTTGTTGGCGGATGGCTTCGACCTGTTTGAGGTCTTTTTCGATCTCTAGCAACATTTGATATTGCTGACTCTGCTCGCCATGTTTGGCGGCCATTTGCTGTTTTCGCTGCTCGATAATCTGCAGCCACTCTTTGATATTTTCTTCAGGGACATCACACTTTTCTGCTTCAGCCATTTCATGCTTGAGCAAAAAATGGGAAAAGTCTTTTAAAATATTTAACATCGCTTTCTCCTAAATCAGCGCTAAAATCATTTTGACCGCTAGTGCAAGTAATAGCACCGCAATGAGCTTTTTCACCTGTTTAGGGGTCAAGCGGTAGTGCATAATGAAATCCCCTAAATAACCGCCAATCATTGCGGCTACGGCGACAACTGCTAGAAGTGTCCAGTTCATCTCTACAAAAGTAAGATAGGTGGTAAAAGCCCCCAAACTGGAAAAGGGAATCACAAAACTGACGGCATAGGCGGCTACCTTGGCATCATAGCCCAGCAGAATCAGCAGCGGCATAATCAAAGCACCCCCGCCGACACCCAGCATGCCTGACAGCAATCCGACACTGCCGCCAATCACAAATAAAATCCAGCTTTTTTGATAGCTGACTTTGGCTTCACGGTTGGAAAACAGGAGCAATAAGGCACTGACAATCAAGAAGGCGACCAAAATCCATTTCACCACCACCACAGGCACAAACTGACTGCTCCAAGCCCCAATAGGCGTAGCAATCAAAATGGAGATCACCAGCGGCAGGGTAAAGCTAAAATCTAGCACCCCACGGAAAAAGTTCATGATGGATGCGGTGATAGTGGAGGTGGTGTTGACAAACAGCCCAATCGCTTTCGCCAAATTCAGCGGCAACCCCATCATTGATAACACGGGAACCAACGCAATGGCAGACCCCACCCCGCCCATTGAAAACAGAGTGGACAGCACCAGCGTGATA
>JALUXI010000291.1 GCA_027019045.1 Piscirickettsiaceae bacterium
ATTACGCTTGCTTGATTGACCCAAGGTAATCTCTCGCTTTATCCCCTCGGAGATAATCCACCAAGCCCAGCATACCGCAAGTGAGGTAACGAGCTTGATACCCTTTAAGTTTTAAAAATAATCGTGCAATTTCTGCACGGTCATAGTGAGGGCACATGGTGACCACCGTTTTAGATGGATCGATTTCATCCAAACGATTGGGCAACTCATTCAAAGGGATATGCTTGCCTAAATCGATATGCCAAGCGTCATACTCTTCTTGAAACCGAATATCAATCAACTCCACTTCACCCTTGGCATATAAATCCAATAGCTCATCCCGCCCAATTTTCATCGCTAGGCGTTCGTCATAGTCAAAATCTTGTAAATAGGTTGCAAAATCTAACATCATCTTCTCCTTTTAAAGAATTTAAAATATTTGCTTATCCGTATATATTAAATCATACACCAAAAGTGATGACTATGAAGAAAAAATGAATTGAAAGGTTTTATGAAGACTTATAATTCAAGCCTATGAAAAAACCACTCCAAGACAAAAACTTTGACCGCTTGGTCGATAAGTTTGAACAGAAAGTTTACGGTACCGTCAAAGGCGATTGGCGGCTGAAGTTGATTAAAGAGGACTTGCTGCCATTGCATGAGCAGACACCGCCTCTCACCATTTGGGATGCAGGCTGTGGACTGGGACAGATTGCACAATGGTTAGCTGAGGCGGGGCATGAGTTGACCCTCTGTGATCTGTCGCATCAAATGCTGCTCAAGGCGCAAAAACGCTTTAAAGAGGCAGGCCTGTCTGCGAACTTTAAGCAAGGTGCGGCGCAAACACTTGCCCCTGAGTTACCACAGTTTGATCTGGTACTATTTCATGCGGTGCTGGAATGGCTGGCGGAGCCTGAGGTCACTTTAAAAGCAGTGGCGAAAAAGGTCAAACCCAATGGCCACCTCTCCTTGCTCTTTTATAACCGCAATGCCCTCGTCTATACCAATGTCCTCAAAGGGGAATGGCGTTGGCAGCATTTGCTGGATGAAAGCTACATCGGCAAGGGCAAAAAACTCACTCCACCGCATCCACAGTATCCTGAAGTGGTGATTGGCTGGTTGGAAGCGCTGGGGTTTGAGGTAAAAGTGCAAACGGGCATTCGAGTATTTTATGACTACCTCACCCATGAGGTGCTGGAAAAGAGTAATATTGATGAGTTATTTGAACTCGAATATCGCCACTGCCGCCAACCGACCTATCGCCATATGGGGCGTTATATTCATGTTTTAGCTAAGAAATCATCAATATGAAGATTCTCAAATGGATTAAAAATTTATCCTTAGTCAGTCTACTTATCGCCTCACTCCTCATCACAGGATTTGTTGGAGGTATCTATCTTTATGAGATCAAGGTAGCGCGCCCAGCAATGAGCTATATGGGCGTACCCGAGGGCAAGGATGATCTGAAAAATCTTGTGCATATTTTGCGAAACCGAGCCTTTTTAGTGGGCTATTCCGAATGGCTGGGCAACCCGCTGTGGGTCACTTATAAAATCATCCCCAAACAGTACAAACACATCGGCAAACGCCCCCCTTTCCGCCCCGACTGGCGCTCTCCCCTCCCTATCACACCAGAAGACTACACAGGCACTCACTACGATCGAGGACACATGGCACCCAATTATCTCATCGCCTCTCGCTATGGTCGGGCAGCACAGAAAGAGACCTTTTTAATGACCAATATCACACCGCAAAAAGGGAGGTTGAATCGCAAAATTTGGCAACGCTTGGAAGAGGTGGCAGCGGACTATTTTTCAAAATGGTATCCCGAAATCTGGGTGATCACAGGCCCCATCTTTGATAACCACCCCAAACGCTTTCGCACCAGTCGAGTCGCCATTCCGGTCGCTTTTTACAAAATCTTTATCCGTCCAGCCGATGCAAAGCACCCCAAACCCGAAATGCTCGCCTTTATCATGCCACAAAGTGCCAGCCCCAAAGCCAGCTTAATGAAATATGTGGTCTCTGTCGATGCCGTAGAGGAAGCCACAGGGATTGATTTTAATGCTGAACTGCCCGATGAAATCGAAAACCAAGTCGAAGCCCACAGCCACCCTCAAGCATGGCATTTAAACAAAGTGGCAAAGTTGAAAAATCGATATTAGAGCGCTTTGCATGAGTGGAGCGTGAAAACAGATAAAACGCCATTCAAAAAATCCCCGAAAATTTAAAAATTTTCCCAAAATCCCCAGTCCTGCTTGGTTTTAGATCCATTTTAAGTCACTACTCAGTTACCATTTTTATGGTGTATTACATGTTGAGAGCTTTGCATGAGTGGGACGCGAGAGAAAAAAGAGATAAAATTTTTCGAATCGAGGCGGAAAACGGATAGCTAGCTATTGCCAAGTTTTTCAACGAAGAGTCGGGGAATTTTAGCCTTTTTTATCCGTGTAGCCATCTCGTGCAAAG
>JALUXI010000292.1 GCA_027019045.1 Piscirickettsiaceae bacterium
TTTCGTGGAAAGAGATGGGTTGGGTAGGGCGTTCAACTCGCTTACCGCCTGCTCTGCTTTCAGCAATCTTCAGTGCGAAGAAACCAACTGAGCATCCAACTTGGAAAATTGTCAATTTACCTGGTGGAAACAGTGTGGTGCTAGAGGTTAAAGCGGTTCGCACAGGTAAAGTGCCAAGCGATGAAGAACGCAAACAGCTCGAAAAAGCCTTGGCCGATGTCTATGGTAATGCGGAGTTAACAGGCCGCATTCAAGCGCTGTTGGCACAAGCGGAAATCGTTAAGAAAAAGAACTATGAGACTTTGAAATAGTCTTAGTGTTTTATAAAAAGAAGGCCGCAGATTGCGGCCTTTTTTATGCGTGTGGAATAGGATAGTTGTCTTAGCCGAATTGATAGTGTTTTCGGACAGGTTCGATAATTTCCCAAGTGCAGCTTAATCCTGCTTCAAAAGTGACGAGGTCGCCTGCCTTAAAGCTCACTGGTTCACCTCCATTGGGTGTGACAGTGACTTTGCCTTCAAGAATATAGCAGGTCTCTTTCATGTCGTAGGTCCATGGGAAGGTTGAGGCTTCTTTTTCCCAAATCGGCCAATCAAATACTTCCATTTCAATCAATTTGCTTTCAGCAGGTTGGGTTTCTACGGTGATCATGTTGTTTTCCTCAATGTCGATAAAGATGAGTGGTTGAACTTAAAAGTATAGTGCCTTTATGGCTTTTTTGCACCACTTAACGGAATCGTTAAAAAGGAAAAAGGCGTGAAAAAGGGTAGAAGGCGATGGGGGTCGCCTGTTTGGATGGGTGAGCTGAGTCGTTACGATCAATTTAGCTTTTTGCAGCTTGAGATGATGAGTCTTTTGGGTGTTCAATGTCTAATTTATGAATTTTCTCCCATAGAGATTTTCGGCTAATACCGAGGCATTGAGCGGTGAGGGTCATTTTCCAGTTGTTTTCTTCTAGTGCATTGATAATATAGTTTTTTTCGCACTCTTGTAAATAGCGTTTTAAGGGTACGCCTTCAAAATTGACTTGGGAGAGGATGTCGCCCATGGCGAGGTCGTCTAATCCAATGATGTGTGATTCGCTTAGCATAGCGGCGCGTTCAATGGTATTTTTCAACTCTCGTATATTGCCTGGCCATTCATAGGAGAGAAGGGCAATTTGTGCGGGTGGAGAGAATTGTAAAGAGGTGTCATCTTGATGGATGCTTTTCAAAATATCCAATGCAATATTTAGAATATCGTCAGGTCGGTCTTTGAGAGGCGGCAGTGTGATGGTGACGGTATTGATGCGATATAGTAGATCTTCTCGAAACAGCTCTTGTTTGACTAAGGTTTGTAAATCTTTGTGGGTGGCGGCAATAATGCGACCTTCAAAAGGGATGGTTCGCTCACCGCCGACACGGGTAAATTGTCTTTCTTGTAGCACGCGCAAGAGTTTTGCTTGCATGGATAGCGGCATATCACCGATTTCATCTAATAAAAGCGTACCACCATGTGCGCGTTCAAAAACACCTTTATGGGCGCGTTCAGCACCTGTAAAAGCGCCTTTCTCATGACCAAATAGTTCAGATTCTAATAGATTTTCGCTGAGTGCTGAGCAGTTGATGGCTTCAAATGGGGCTTGATTTTCAGGGTGAGTGAGGGCATGCAAGAGTCTTGCTGCTCGTTCTTTTCCGCACCCTGTCTCGCCCAAAATTAATACACTGGCAAAAGGGTAACGAGCCATTTTGACTAACACTTTTTCAACCTGTTTAATGGCATCTGATTTGCCTAAAGTATAAGCCCTTGGGATTTCAATTTCTTTTTGGGGCAAAGCATTTTTCAACTGTTGTATCAACGCATCAATATCAAAAGGTTTGGCTAAATAGTCCACGACACCTGTTTTCATTAACCTAACGGATTCTTCAACACTTGAAAAGCCTGTAAAAATAAACCAGTCTGCCGTCTGCCACTCTTTCTCCATGCATTGATTTAATAAGGTTTCTCCTGAGCCATCAGGTAGACGCATATCACTTAATATGACACCAAATTTTTTTGTTTTAAGTGCCTTTTTTGCTTCTGCAAAGGTTTTGAGCCAACAATAACTAAGCTGTTCCATATCAAATCGCATACAGAGACTTTCGCCCATAATCGGATCGTCTTCTATGAGGGCTAAATCATAGTATGTTTGTTGTTTACCCATTTGTTTACTCCCTGATTTTATCGGCTTCCTCAATAGGTAAGATGACCTTAAATGTTGTTTTTTCTTCTGAGGTGACTGTGATGTCGCCCCCCAGCTGTGTGACTAACTGATAGCAAATCCATAATCCGAACCCTTGGCGTTTAGTATCGCCCGCTTTAAAATCGGGTTCAAACAAGGTTTCTAATTGGTGATGGGGTATTTTTGTTCCTTGGTTTTCAACTTCAATAATGAGCTGTTGAGGTTGTTCATAGATATTTAATACGACCTCTGAAGATTTGGGTGATGCTTTAATCGCATTGAGGAGTAAGTTGATCAGGACTTGTCTTACGGGATGAGCAGGCAGGTTGTTTAAATGTGTTATGGCGCATTTTTGTTGGAAGCGGATTTTGATCTGTTTTGTTTTGATATCTTTTGCAAGTAGGGACAAGACATCCTCAAAATCTTGGCAAGTTAAGTTACGGGAATCATATTTTGCCTGTACCAACAAAGAGGAAACGGTGTGCTGTATTTGTTTAAGTCCTCGTTCTAAAAGCGCCAGTGTTTGCTGAAGCATCTGTTCATTGGGTTGAGTGCATTGACGATAGTTATGGATGGCATTCAGCATCCCACCTAGAGGATTATTGACTTCATGGGCAACACCTGCGGCCATTCTCCCTAATGCGGCAAAGCGCTCTTGATGAAACGCTTCCCGTTCAAAATGCGCAGCCCGTTCAATCGTGGCTAATAATGTCTGTACGCTTTGTATCAATTGACCAATTTCATCTTGACTTGATTGTATCTGGCAACTGCTTTGAAGCTGGAGTCGATTGGTTGGTTTGGCATTTAAACAGTCACTTAATGTCACTAGCGGTTGTGCAATTTTCTTTGCCCAGTAAAAAGTGATCAGGAGGAGTAATCCTAAAATCAAAATGATCAACAGTAAGGTGGATTGCCAATAGTGGTAGAACATATTTTTTAAGGGGGTTTTATCTAATTCCATGACAAAGTAGCCTGTGATTTCGTTTGTGTTCACAATGGGGGCGGCAAAATAGGAGGTCTCTGTTTCTTCAACTCGAACCACTTGTCGATTGAGAGCGTTTAGTTGCTTGAGTTGATTGAATAAGGGGAGAGTTGTTGGTTTAGATAAAAGGGGGTAGTGGTCTGGATGATTGGAGGCAAAGACGGTCATATCAGGGTTAAGAATAAGCAAATTTTTATACTTGATTAAATCCAGATTATTGTTGTTGCTGTCATGGTTAGAGAGTTGAGTTAAAAACTCATACACTTTCCAGGTGTCTCGATATAAAACAGGATATGCCAGCGCATTGGCAAAATCGCGTGTGATATTGGCTGCATAGGTTTCAAATTGTGATTGCATTTGTTGAATGGTTTGGTAAATCAAGACACTGCTTAAAGTAATGGCGGTTGCAGTCACTAAAACAATAGAGCGCAGTGGAACTTTCCACTTTAGGCTTAAGTTCTGGTAGTGGTTTATCCATCTAGGAAAAAAGGACTTTATTTTCATTGATATACATTGCCCTCGACAAAATGTTTCATCTGCTCAATAGAATGATAAAGCGAGAGAGAGGGCACCACAAAACCATCTAAAACAAGCGCCTTCAATACCTCTTTTCCACCTGAGGAAGTGGGCATTTTTAATAATGCTTGCCGAAAATCTTTAATCAGTTTAGGCGAAACTGAATTACTTGCCACAATTGGTGGAAATCCAAAGAGGGGGGATTGCGTGACCACTTTAATGCGATCCGTCACTTTGGTATCTTTTTGACGCATCACATCTAATACATAGCTGTCCACAAAAGCGGCATCTGCCAGCCCTGAAGAGACCGCTTTGATTGAATTTTCATGGGCATAAGTTCTAATAAGCAGTTTAAAAAATTGATCGGGTTGTTCTCCCCACTTTGCTAATAGATAACTAGGGTATAAATAGCCTGAATTCGAAAGGGGGTCTGAATAAGCTAGTATGGAATGCTCTAAATCAAAAATATTTTTAATGGGTTTTAAATTATTACGGTTGATTATTAAAACTGAGTGATATAGAGGTTTTCCTTTGTATAAAGGTGTGGCAACCAGTATGAGATTTTTTTTCTCTTTTACATAGGGGTAGCCGCATATCCAAGCAAAGTCGGCTTTTTTTGTTTTTAGCAGATGCATGATTTCTTCATAAGAACTTCGCTGGAGGATATTGACTTGACGCCCTAAAGTTTTTTCCAAGTAGTGACGCCATCCTTGTAACATCTGAACATCTGATTTAAAGGCCACAGCGGTAATGGCAAAATTAACAGGGGGCAGGGGTTCTTCTTGTGCATGGGCTGAGTATAAAAAAATCTCACTATACCCGAGCGTTAAGAAAGTAAGGGTATTAAGCCATTTTATTAGCCTTTGATATGTTGACACCAAATCGTAACCTCTCAATTTATGTTTGTTACCAAAACTACACAAAAAAGACCTCTTAAAAACATAACTTATTGATTTTAAATGAATTAAAAGTTGGCATTAAGTTTGTTATAGGTACAAGGTCGTGTTGATATTGTTTTTTCAATATAACATCATATCGAGACCTTTGCACAGGTGAAGTGCAAGTATCTCTAAACATTAAATCAATGGAGAACCACAATGAGTGAGATTTCGCGTCGAGCATTATTTAAAACCTCTGGGTTGGCGACGGCCGCTGCAGCTGCAGCACCTTTAGTCGCCATAACTAACAATGCGCAGGCCAGTAATGGTAAACAGGTTTTTGAGTTTGAAAAGAAGCAGGTTGCCAATCTGAATGGCCTAGGTAAAACCACTTCGTTTAACTATCCAGATAAAATGAGTCCCTGTTTGCTGATTAAGCATGATCAGCCTGTTCCAGGCGGGGTGGGACCGAATAAGAATATTGTGGCTTACAGTACGCTTTGTACTCATATGGGGTGTCCAACCCAATATGATGGAAATGAGAATGTTTTTAAATGCCACTGTCACTTCTCTATGTTTGATGCTGAAAAAGAAGGGCAAGTCGTTGTTGGGCAGGCGATAGACAATCTACCTCGAATTATTCTTGACTATGATGCTTCTACAGGTGCGATTACGGCAACGGGTGTAGAGGGATTGATTTATGGTCGAAATGAAAATTATGTTGAACTTTAAGAGGAATCAATAAGATGGCACAAGAAAAAATTACACTTCCCCCAGTGGAAGCTAAAAAAACCAATATGACTTGTCACTTTTGTATTGTGGGATGTGGTTACCATGTTTACAAATGGCCTGAAGGGCAAGAAGGTGGTAAGAAGCCTCATGAAAATGCGTTGGGGATGGACTTCACTCGCCCACAACCCCCTCTAGCACTTTCGATGCGAGAAAGTATGTGTAACACCATTAAAGATGGTGATGGTCAAACCTATAACATTATGATTACACCTGATAAAAACTGCGTTGTTAATAAAGGTCAATTTTCTGCTCGTGGCGGAAAAATGGGTGAATATATGTACAATGCAGAGGGTAAAACCAAAGATCGCCTTAAAAACCCACGCATCAAACGCTCAGGCGAATGGGTAGATACCACTTGGGAAGAGTCACTGGCTATCTATGCAGGATTGACTAAAAAAATCCTAGGCAGTGATGGAAGTGGTAAAGATGATTATGCAGCGATTGCATTCGACCATGGTGGTGCTGGTGGTGGATTTGAAAATACTTGGGGAACAGGTAAGTTGTTCTTCTCTGCGATTAAGACGCCTCAAGTACGAATCCATAACCGTCCAGCCTATAACTCAGAATGTCATGCTACTCGCGAAATGGGAATTGGAGAGTTGAATAACTCTTATGAAGATGCGGAAATTGCCGATTGTATTTTCTGTACAGGCGCCAACCCTTATGAGACGCAGACCAACTATTTCCTTGTACACTGGGTTCCGAATATGCAAGGTGCAACGGTTGCTAAGAAGAAGAAATTCTTTGGTAATGAGCCTTTCAATCATAAGGCTAAAGTGATTTTTGTTGATCCGAGAAGAACGCCTTCTATCGCAATTTCTGAAGAAGTGGCAGGTAAAGAGAATGTGCTACATTTGCAGATCAATCCTGGTACAGATACCGCCTTATTTAATGGTTTGTTAACCTATGTCGTTCAAAAGCGTTGGATTGATAAGAAGTTTATCTCTCGTCATACCGAAGGCTTTATGGAAGCCATCAAGGCCAATAAGATGTCGCTTTCAGAGTGTAGCAAAATTACAGGTGTCTCTGTTGCTGATCTGAAAAAAGCGGCAGCTTGGGCTTATAAGCCTAAATCGAACGGTTCTCTTCCTCGTACCTTCCATCCATATGAAAAAGGTATTATTTGGGGGAATGATAACTACCGTATTCAGTCTGCTTTGGTGGATTTAGTTTTGGCAACCCATAATGTGGGTCGTCGTGGAACGGGGGTTTGCCGAATGGGTGGACACCAAGAAGGCTATGCAAGACCACCTTATCCTGGAAATAGCAAAATTTATGTTGACCAAGAGTTGATCAAGGGTAAATATAAAATGCTGACTGCATGGGGGGTCAGTACGCTACAAACGACTGTTAATGCGACTGAATATAAGGAAGTGATTAGCCGTCGTGCGCAAATTGTGACCGATGCCATGAGCAAAGTGCGTGGTGGAACCACTGAAGATATGATTGATGCTATCTATGATGCGGTAACTAATAAGGGGGGATTGTTTATCGCTTATATGAATTTATATCCTTCCTCATGGGCACCACATGCACATTTGGCTTTCCCAGCCGCACACCCAGGTGAAATGAACTTGACTTCTATGTCTGGTGAGCGCCGTTTGCGTCTGTCAGAGAAGTTTATGGATGCTCCGGGTACCGCCAAGCCAGATTGCTTGATTGCAGCCGATATTGCTAATACCATTAAGGCACTCTATGAGAAAGAGGGTAACCATAAAATGGCTAAAGCCTTCTCAGGTTTTGATTGGAAAACTGAGGAAGATGCCTTTAATGATGGTTTCCGTTCTGCGCATCTTAAAGAGATTGATTCTCAAGGTGGACCTACAGGGCATCTTGCGACTTATGAAAACTTGCGTAAAGCAGGCACAAATGGTGTGCAACTGCCTATCAAGGCCATTAAAAATGGCAAATTGATTGGGACAGAGATGATTTATACTGACAATAAATTCTCCACGCCCAATGGTAAGGCGCAATTTAAGCCTGCACCTTGGACGGGACTCCCAGCGCCAGTAGAGAAACAGCGTCAGAAGTATGGGTTATTCATCAATAATGGTCGTACAAACTCCGTATGGCAATCAGCTTATCATGATCGTTATAACAATGAGATCCTTGATCGTTATCCTCTTGCCTATATTGAGGTCAATTCAGTGGATGCGAAAAAACGAGGCATTGAAAATGGTGATGTGGTTGAGCTTTATAATGACTATGGAAGTGTGAATGCCTATGCAGTTGTGGGAGATAAAGCTGTCCCTGCTGGTCAAATCTTTATGCTCGCAATGTATGATAAGGGAGCAGTTGGCAATCTAGTCACAGATTGGACGGATCGCAATAAAGTGCCTTATTACAAAGGTGTTTTTGGTGAAATGCGCCGTCTTGGTTCCTTGGAAGATTACAAGCGTACCATCTCACTAAAAGAGAAGCGTTTTGCATAAATCTTAGCTTTTTCCCTCTCACGCATTGAATGTGGTGGGCGGGATGATTTGAGTGCTTTACTCGTATAGTTATCTCGTGTGAAGTACCCTCATTAAATTAAAAGACCAGAATTTGAAGAAGTTTCAAATTCTGGTTTTTTATTGAAAAAAATAGGGAAAATCATGGAGCCTTTTTCAAACAGTAGTTTAATTATTTTGTCTGGTGGTCAAGGTCGTAGAATGGGTGGGATCAATAAAGGATTGATGCCGTATAAAGGTCAACTGATGATCGATCATATACTTGAGCAAGTGGCACCGCTTTTCAATGATATTGTATTGGTTACAAATTCTGCATTTGAAGTGTTTGAACAACGAAGCGTTGAGTATCCTCAATTGCAAGTTGTTTCTGATAAATTTACAGGTTATCAGGGGCCATTGGCAGGGATTCATAGTGGGCTTCATCACACCCAGCACCAATATAGTTTTTTGGTGCCTTGTGATGCACCTGGACCTTATCTGCCCATCTTTGAGCAGCTTTATCCGCATTTAAGTTTTCAATACGATGTGATTTTACCGAATGATGGACAGCGTGACCAGCCGCTTTTTTCATTGGTGCATAAAAACCTGATTTCAGCTTTAGAAGAAGCACTGAAAACGAGGCAGTTGGCAGTGACAAAATTCATTCATCAAATGAAGTACTGTCAGGTTGATTTGAGTGCATGTAAATCTTGTTTTCGTAACTTTAATACACCAAAAGATACAGAACAGTAACATTTGAAATTTGATGCGTTACTGAAGGGTAACTCTTAAGGTTGTTTTTTAAATTTTATTTTTGAATAATACTTTAATTTCATTGGGTTATGTTTGTTGTTTGTTTTGGCACTGTCTATGCTATAAGTATCAGGTTGGCATGGATAGTGCCAACACTTTGGAGTGTTTTTTAAAAGAATACTCATAAGATTGATATAACCATGGAGAAATCATCAATGAAAAAACTATTTAAATTAACCCCAATTGCGCTGGCGACTCTTTTTTCGGCACAAGCTTTTGCGGATACCACTGTTTATGGCGTGGGTCATATTACATTTGATAGTGTTGATTATGCAGGAGGCACTTCAGGTTCAGGGTTGACCAGTAATTCCTCTCGTTTAGGGTTTAAAGGGAGTAATGAAGTTAAGCAGGGATTAAAGGCGATTTATCAGTTTGAAAGTGAAGTAGATGTCTCTGGAAAAGCTGGAAATCTTTTTTCAGGAGCTCGTGATTCATTTGTTGGACTTTCTGGAAGTTTTGGTACTGTATTAGGTGGTCGTTTGGGGGTTGAAAACCAGTGGCTTTATGATTGCAACCTCTTTGGTGGTGATCAAGTTGGAGACTTAGGAAATTTTTGGGGAATGCCTAATGGGATGCCTGGTCGTGCCAATGGTGTGTTAGCTTATGCCTCTCCAGATATGGGAAATTTTAATTTTGTGTTGGCCTATAAAGGGGATGACACGACTAAAAATACCGCTGCAACCGTAGCCAAAGTCAATATTAATCTTTCAGGTTTAAAAATTGGGCTAGGGTATGCAGGGCTTGGGAAAGGTATCTATGGTGCGACTGCTACCAACGATGTCACGACTACCGCCATTACAGCGAGTTATGACCTTAAAACAGCTAAGGTTGTAGGGGGTTACCAAACGGTTTCCAATTATAAGGGTGGAAATAAAAATCAAAGCAGTTGGACATTGGGAGCCGCTTTCCCAATGGGTAAAACCACGCTTAAAGCGCAATATATGAGCTTAACGGATGATGCGAATAATGCCAATGCCACTGGATATGCACTGGGTGTGGACTATGCGATTACAAAAGGTGCCACGGCCTATCTTGCTTACGCAGCCACCAATAATGATGCTGCAGCATCGGTTCCTGCAGATTCTTGGGGACATGGAAATCTAAATGCACCAACAGCAGGCAATGATCCAACGGCCTTATCTATCGGATTGGTTTATAAATTTGATGCAAAAGTATTCTAATCAGAAAGTCACTATACTCAGTTGATACCGTAACTGCTCAGATTGCTCCTGAAATTTGTTAATTTAAGGCGGAATGTTCATTCAGTAAATGGCCGCTTCCCAACGCAGAAGTGACGGATTTTTGGGGGAGTTGAGTGGTTACATCAGAAAATCTTTTGAGAGCTTTGCATATCCCAAATCTGCTGATTTCTATCTGCGGATTTGGGTATGATATGAGCATGATTTGAAACCAAGTAGGAAAAATATGTCTGATTTTAAACCTTATGAAAGTGCTCTAAATTATCTTCTTCAACAAGTTCAAACACAACCCGCATCCCAAACCGTTCCTTTACCCAAAGCGTTAAATAAAGTTTTATCCGAACCCATTACTTCCCCTGTCAATGTCCCCGCTATTGCCAACAGTATGATGGATGGCTATGGTGTGAAATTATCTGAGGTTCAGTTAGACACGCCTTATCCAGTCAGCCAAACGATTCCTGCTGGCAAGATGGGAGAGACTCATCATTCAGGAACAGTGGTACGGATTCTGACCGGCGCTGCGATCCCTGAAGGAGTGGACACAGTGATTAAGCAAGAATGGGCCACGACGGAAACGGTAGGAGAGCAGGTCATGGTTCGTTTTCATCAACTTCCCAAACAAAAAGGTGCCAATATCCGAACCGTAGGGGAAGATATTGCCATGGGCAAGGTGGTGCTTCCGCAAGGGAAGCGGTTGCAGCCTGAAGATATTGGTTTATTGGCGGCTATTGGTCAAAGTCATATAAAGGTTTTTCAGCCATTGACCATTGCCACCTTTACAACAGGGGATGAGTTGTTAGAGCCTTATGAAGCGCCTCAATTAGGGAAAATCTACAACACCAATCGTTATATGCTTCAGGCACTGTTACAGCAATATGGCTTTGAGGTCATTGACTTGGGTCGAATCTCCGATACCTTGGACGCAACCATTTCGGTACTGAAAGCGGCTGCAGAAATGGCAGATGTGATTATCACCACGGGCGGTGTGTCAGTGGGAGATAAAGATTTTATTAAACCTGCCATTGAGCAACTTGGGGTATTGAAAATGTGGAAAGTGGCCATGAAACCAGGTAAACCGCTTGCTTATGGTGAAGTGCAAGGGTGTCCTTTTATTGGTTTACCGGGTAACCCGGTTGCAGCGTTTGCTACTTTTTATCTATTTGCTCGCCCTTATTTGTTGAAAAAGCAAGGTGTGCAAAACCTTAATTTGGCGTATGGTTGCGTCAGCGCAGGCTTTGATTGGCCGAAGCCATCGCCAAGGCGAGAATTTTTGCGGGCTAAAATTGAACGACAAGGGCAGTGTGAGATTGCGGTGCCTTATCCCAATCAAGGGGCGGGTATTTTATCTTCCATTGTGGAGGCCGATGGTTTTGCGATGATTCCAGAAAACACAACGCTTCAAAAAGGTGACCCCGTGACTTTTATACGATTTAATGATTTGCGCTAATGATGTAAAAGGGGAGACTATTTATTGTCGGGATTTGTAACTATATCAGTTGACACCGTAACTGCTCAGATTGCCCCTGAAATCCGTCAATTCAAGGCGGAAAATGTGAGTTTACAGTTGTAAATGACCATTTTTCAACGCAGAAGTGGCGGATTTCAGGGGTGAGATGAGTAGTTACTCCCGTTTTTTATCTAGTTCTGGGCGGTATAGAGTTTGGGCGGCTTTGAGTGTTTTTTTGCGGCCAAAAATCATACCGAGGCGGGTGCCGCCGACTTGTCGCCAGAGGACAGCGGCTCGGATACCAGCGAGCAGGCAGGCACGGATTTTATTGGCGGTTTTGGGGTTTTGGAGGTGGCCGTGTCGTCCTTTGACCATAATCCGTGGCGAGACTTCGCTGACATTTTCGGTATAGGCTCGGGCAAGGGAGGCGATGACATTTTCATGCAGTTTGCCAAAGTGCGCTTGTTGGCTGCGAGCGGTTTCGATAATGCGGCTGATGTCGTTAAAGGCGCCTTCTTGCTTTTGCAGATTGCGTTCTAGAATCATCAGGTTTAAGACATAGGTGGTGATCTCAAGGCTTTTGGGCTTGAGGGCTTCAGAAGATTGCATCTGTGCCAGTAGGGTCTGCACGCCGAGTTGAATATTTTCTACTTTGCCACCGAAGACATCTAAAGTAGTGTCTGGGTTTTCGACAAAGAGTGAGTCAATCGTTGTTTCAAAATAGGGAGCTGGTGCTTGTCCTTCCGTGGCAAGCTGGTGTACCAGTTCAGCGGCTTGGTAGAGGCCGCAGAGGGCAATGGTGCGGTCTTGATCGGTATAATTAGCCATTATTGATGGGTCTCAATTCATTTTGTAGTTCGTTAATTGTGTGCGCTCTTTGCTGGATAATGCCGCCGCCTAAACACTGTTCACCATCATAAAAGACAACAGATTGCCCAGGGGTGATGGCGGTTTGCGGTTCGTCAAATTTGACAAAAATCTGTCCATTCTCCGCTTGCACGATTTGACAGGGCTGTTCAGGTTGGCGATAGCGAGTTTTGGCTTTGAGCGGCGTATGCAGGGGAGGCATTTCACCGCTCACCCAATCTAGGGTATCGGCAGAGAGGAAGCGGTGATTGAGCAGCGGATGATCGGAGCCTTGCACGGCAATTAAACGGTTGTTTTCTAAATCTTTATCCGCAGCATACCAAGGCTCATTACCTCGTCCATGTCCGCCGCCGATGCCAAGCCCTTTGCGTTGTCCAAGGGTGTGATACATCAAACCATCATGCTTGCCAATCACCTTGCCGTCTTCATCTACAATCTCACCTGGTTGTGCAGGGAGGAAGCGTTGGAGGAAGTCTTTAAATTTGCGTTCGCCGATAAAGCAGATGCCTGTGCTGTCTTTCTTTTTGGCGACGATAAAGTTAAGTGACTCAGCAATTTCTCGTACTTTGGGCTTTTCTAAATGTCCAATGGGGAACATGGAGCGGCTAAGTTGATGTTGTTGCAGGGTGTAGAGGAAATAGGTCTGGTCTTTATTATTGTCTACGCCTTTCAGCAGTGTGCAGCGCCCCGCTTCGTCCTGTCCAATGCGGGCATAGTGACCTGTGGCGATAAAGTCTGCGCCTAAGTTGAGTGCATGGTTGAGGAAGGCTTTGAACTTGACCTCTTTGTTGCACAGAATATCAGGGTTGGGGGTTCGACCTGCTTTGTATTCGGCCAAGAAATATTCAAATACTCGATCCCAATATTGTTGCGAGAAGTTTTCAATATGCAAGGGGATATCGAGCTGTTCGCAGATGGCCATCACATCTTTGAGATCAGCCATCGCTGGGCAGTAGTCTTCAGTGTCATCGCCTTCCCAATTTTTCATAAACAGCCCTTCTACCTGAAACCCTTGTTCTTTCAATACCCAAGCGGTGACAGAAGAGTCCACGCCGCCAGAGAGACCAACAATCACTTTGGTCTCTTCAGGGGCTTTGGTTAAATGGGGTGGAAGGGGAAATGGCATGATTTGACTCGCTTTTGATTTTTTATATTTTTTACATCGGGACTGGGTATTTTAGCAATTTTGTCACAGTTTTGGCGGGTAGCCAAAAATATTTGCGTTGGCGTTATTTTGGTCATACCATGGTATTACATTTAATATCGAGAGGGTGCGAGAAGATGGCGACTGTTTCTTTAAAGTTAAAAGATCCTTTGTATGAGCGAGTGCGGGAGACCAGTCAGTCGCTGGGGCTAAGTTTGAGTGCTTTTGTGAGAGATGCTTTGGAGATGCGGCTGAATCAATTGGAACAGCAGCGAGTGGAAGTGCAGTTACGACAGGCTGCGGAGGCGATTGTTGCAGAGGGGGAAACGGAGTTAGAGGTATGGGGAGAAGAGGCATTTTCTCTGCCAGATGAACCCGTTTGGTGGCAGGAAAAAGATACTCATGAATAAGGTCGTTGAACCCTCTTTTCAAAGAGGTGGGGTCTATTTAGTCCAGCTGGATCCGAGAAAAGGCATGGAGGTAGGGAAGTTGCGACCTTGTGTGGTCGTTCAGTCCGATATTTTGAATGAAGCGGGGATGAAAACAGTGGTTGTGGTGCCGCTCTCTTCTCGCTTTCAGCCAGAAACAGCGTTTTTGCGAGTGCAGATTGCGGCTAGAGAGGGATTATTAAAACCAAGTGTGGCATTAGTCGAGCATATTCGAGGCATCAGTATTTCGAGAATGAAGCCTGAAAAACTCACGCAATTGACAGAAAGTGAAATGGATTTATTATTTCAAAAATTGGATTTGATGATGGGGCGGACGACATCTTTGTTCTGAAAGACACGAGGCAACCTACTTTTCTACATAATCCACCATTTTCCATTCCCCAGGTTGGAGGTTGCCGAGTTTGTAGGGGCCGATTTGGATGCGGATGAGGCGAAGGGTGGGGTAGCCGACGGCGGCGGTCATGCGGCGAACTTGGCGGTTTTTGCCTTCGGTGAGTGTCAATTGAATCCAGCTAGTGGGAATATTTTTGCGTTCTCGAATGGGAGGATGTCGCTCCCAGAGCCATTTCGGTTCATTCACTTTTCGGCATTGGGCAGGCAGGGTTTGTCCATCTTTGAGCATGACTCCTTTTTGGAGTTGTTGAATCGCTTGTTTGTCGATCTCCCCTTCTACTTGTGCCAAGTAGGTTTTTGGCCATTTGTGTTTTGGATCGCTGATGCGGTGCTGAAGTTTGCCGTCATTAGTGAGCAGGAGCAGTCCTTCGCTGTCTCGATCGAGGCGACCTGCGGGGTAGAAATGAGGTTGGTCGATAAAATCTTTCAGTGTTTGTCGCCCTTCACCATCGGTGAATTGGCTTAGCACATTGAAGGGTTTATTGAAAAGCAGTATCTGACTCACTCGAAAAAGTCGCTCTCTGTTATAATTGGTCTCGTTGAATTTTAAGTGAAAAGGAAATTGAGATGTCAAAAATTATTTATACCTATACCGATGAAGCCCCCATGTTAGCGACGCATTCTTTGCTGCCAATTATTCAACGGATTGTTGCGGCAGCTGGCATTCAGATGGAGTTAAAAGATATTTCTTTAGCGGGGCGGATTTTGTCTCAGTTTCCTGACTATTTGCCTGCTGATCAGCAGGTGGCGGATGCCTTGGCGGAATTGGGTGAGATGGTGAAGCAGCCTGAAGCAAATATTATCAAGCTGCCCAATATCAGTGCCTCTGTGCCGCAGTTGCAAGCGGCGATTGCGGAGTTGCAGTCTCAAGGGTTTGCCATTCCAGATTATCCCGCCAATCCACAAACAGATGAAGAAAAAGCGATTCAAGCTCGTTATGCAAAGGTGTTGGGTTCTGCGGTGAACCCTGTATTGCGAGAAGGGAATTCTGACCGCCGAGTTGCCCCGCCTGTAAAAGCCTATGCGAAGGCGCATCCGCACAAGATGGGAGCTTGGTCTGCTGATTCAAAAACCCATGTCGCTTCCATGCGTGAAGGGGATTTTTACGGCAGTGAGAAGTCCATGACGGTGCCTGAAGCGTGTCAATACAAAATTGTGTTGAAAACGGCAGATGGCGAGCAGGAGATGAAAGGCTTTGCACCTTTGTTAAAAGGTGAAGTGATTGATGCGGCGGTCATGTCTAAAGCGGCGTTACGAGACTTTTATCAGCAGGAAACTGCAGCGGCAAAAGAGGAGGGCGTCCTGCTCTCTTTGCATTTGAAAGCGACGATGATGAAGGTCTCTGATCCGATTATTTTTGGTCATGCGGTGACCACCTATTTCAAACCTGTTTTTGACAAATATGGTGAGCTGTTTGCCGAATTGGGCGTGAATCCGAATAATGGTTTTAGCGATGTCGAAGCGAAAATCGCCAGCTTGCCAGAGGCTCAGCAAGCGGAAATTCGTGCAGCGATTGAGCAGTGTTATGCCAACAACCCTGATTTGGCGATGGTGGATTCCGATAAGGGCATTACGAATCTACATTTCCCCAATAGTGTGATTGTGGATGCGTCGATGCCAGCGATGATTCGAGATTCGGGCAAGATGTGGAATAAGGCGGGTGAACGCCAAGATACCAAAGCGATGATTCCTGATCGTGCTTATGCGGGTGTGTATCAAGCGACGACCGATTTCTGTAAAGCGAATGGCGCTTTTGATCCTTCGACCATGGGGAGTGTCTCCAATGTAGGGTTGATGGCGCAGAAGGCGGAAGAGTATGGTTCGCATGACAAAACTTTTGAAGTTCCCGCTGATGGCACCATGCAGGTGGTGAGTGATCAAGGTGAAGTGTTATTGGAACAGCCTGTTCATCAGGGAGATATTTTCCGTATGTGTCAGGCGAAAGATGCGCCGATTCGTAACTGGGTTGAGCTGGCGGTTGAGAGAGCCAGAGCAACAGGGCAGCCAGCGGTCTTCTGGTTGGATCCCAATCGTGCGCATGATATGCAGTTGAAATTGAAGGTAGAAGAGTCGTTGGCACAATTAGATACAGATGGGTTGGAGATTCTCATTATGTCGCCCATTGATGCGACCAATCACGCTTTGCAAAGAGCGAAAGAAGGGCTAGATACCATTTCGGTGACAGGCAATGTATTGCGGGATTATTTAACGGATCTGTTCCCGATTTTAGAGCTCGGCACCAGTGCGAAGATGTTGTCGATTGTGCCTTTGATGAATGGCGGTGGGCTGTTTGAAACAGGTGCGGGTGGTTCGGCACCGAAGCATGTTGAACAGTTGCTGAAAGAGAATCACTTGCGTTGGGATTCGTTAGGTGAGTTTTTGGCCTTGGCGGTATCGCTAGAGTATGAAGCGAATAAGCACAATAATGCGACCGCTCAACTCTTGGCGGATACCTTGACCGAGGCGACCACGAAGCTATTGAATAATGAAAAATCACCTTCACGAAAAGTGGGTGAAATCGATAACCGTGGCAGCCATTTCTATTTAGCCTTGTATTGGGCAGAAGCCTTGGCCAACCAGACTCAAGATGCAGCGTTGGCGGCAGAATTTAAGCCTTTGGCAGATGCTTTGGCGGCGAAAGAAACCGAGATTATGGCGGAGTTAAATGGCGTGCAAGGTCACCCAGTCGATATCGGTGGCTATTATCATGCCGAATTTTCCAGTATTGATGCGGTGATGCGTCCAAGTATGTCGTTTAACCAGCAAATTGATGGATAGGTAGATATATGCCACAGTGGGAAGACGCTGGGAATTTACTGCTTGATCGCGAGCGAGCAAAGGTTAAGCCGCCGAAACGCTATCAAGTGGTGCTATTAAATGATGATTTCACCCCGATGGATTTTGTGGTGGAGGTGTTGATGAAGTTTTTTCATCTCTCTCAAGAACAGGCCACCACGATCATGTGGGCTGTGCATAACCAAGGCAAAGGTGTCTGTGGTGTGTACAGCCGTGAGGTGGCGGAAACTAAGGTGATGCAGGTGAACCGTTATGCCCGTGAGCATCAACACCCTTTAATGTGTCAAATGGAGTTGGCGTAGATGTTAAGTAAAGAACTGCAGATGACTTTAAGCAACGCTTTTAGCTTGGCGCATGAATATGGACATGAGTTTGTCACCACCGAGCATTTGCTACTTGAATTGCTGGGGTTGCCTTCGGTGCGAGAGGTGATCATGGCGTGCGGTGCTGATGTGGCATTGATCGAGAGCCAGCTTGAGAACTTTCTGGAAACCGAACCCATGGCTGAACCAGTGGGAGAATTGGAGCCGACAATGGGATTTCAGCGAGTGGTGGAAAGAGCCATCTATATGGTGCAGTCCAGCGGTTATCTGGAAGTGGAAGGCGTGCATGTATTGGCCTCTCTGTTTGCCGAGCAGGAGTGCAATGCGGTCTATATTCTGGAAAAAAATGGGGTTGAACGCATCGATGTGCTGAGCTATCTGTCGCATGGGGTGACCACGCAGGAGATGGGTACCTTTGAAGAGGCGATTCAATCGGTGGGCGAAGCCGAGGATGAGGAAGCGGCTGAAAAAGAAGAAACCGCTTTAGAAAAGTACACCGACAATCTCAATGCTGCTGTGGAAGCGGGCAAAATTGATCCGATTATTGGGCGGCAGTGGGAATTGAATCGTACCTTGGAGATTCTGAGTCGTCGTCGGAAAAATAATCCGCTCTTGGTGGGCGAACCAGGCGTAGGAAAAACCGCTGTGGCTGAAGGGTTGGCATATCAGATTGTGCATCAAAAAGTGCCTGAAACTTTGGCGGAAGCGGTGGTGTACAGTTTGGATATGGGGGCACTTTTGGCGGGGACTCGCTACCGAGGTGATTTTGAAAAACGCTTTAAGGCGTTATTAAAAGAGCTGGAACAGCAACCTCATGCCATTCTGTTTATAGATGAAATTCATACGATTATTGGCGCAGGTGCCGTACAAGGCGGGGCAATGGATGCCTCCAATTTGATGAAGCCTGCCTTAGCCAATGGCAAATTGCGCTGTATTGGGGCGACCACCTATGAGGAGTATCGAGGCATTTTTGAAAAAGACCGTGCCTTGGCGCGTCGTTTTCAGAAGGTGGATGTAAAAGAGCCATCCGTGCATGAGACTTTTGAGATTTTAAAAGGCTTAAAGTCGCAATTTGAAAGCCATCACAATATTAAATATACCCTGCCTGCCTTGAAAACGGCTGCAGAGTTGGCCGCTCGTTACATCAATGATCGCCAGCTGCCTGATAAGGCGATTGATGTGATTGATGAAGCAGGGGCAAAAGAGGCGCTCAAAACGGCTAGCCGCCGTCGCAAGCAGATTGGTGTACCTGAGATTCAGCAGATTATTGCCAATATTGCTCGGATTCCTGTGTCACAGATTACGCAGAAAGAGCGGGATAAGCTGCAGAATTTAGAAGAGAGTTTACGGCGTGTGGTGTTTGGGCAGGATGAAGCGGTGCGACAGGTCGTCTCAGCGATTAAACTTGCCCGCTCTGGTTTGAATGAACCGAATAAGCCTGTCGGCTCCTTCTTGTTTGCGGGGCCAACGGGAGTGGGGAAAACGGAGTTGACCCAGCAGTTGGCGAAACATCTTGGGATTGAGTTGATTCGGTTTGATATGTCGGAATATATGGAACGGCATACGGTTTCTCGTCTGATTGGTGCGCCGCCAGGTTATGTCGGCTTTGATCAAGGCGGACTGCTGACCGAGGCGGTAACCAAACATCCGCACGCTATCGTGTTGTTAGATGAGATTGAAAAAGCGCATCCTGATGTTTTTAATATTTTGTTGCAAGTGATGGATAGCGGCACCTTGACCGATAATAATGGTCGCAAAGCGGATTTTCGTAATGTGATGTTGGTCATGACCTCCAATGTGGGTGCCGAGCAGATGGCGCGTAGTAGTATCGGTTTTACCCAGCAAGACCACTCTAAAGATTTTGCGGCGGAATTGAAAAAGGTCTTTACGCCTGAGTTCCGAAACCGTTTGGATGCGGTGATTCAATTTAATCCTTTGTCAGAGGATGAGATGCTGAAGGTGGTGGATAAATTCCTCTATGCTTTAGAGCAGCAGCTATTAGAGAAAAAAGTCATATTGAAAGTCTCTCCTGATGCACGGCAGTGGCTGGCAAAGCAAGGCTATGATCCCAAAATGGGCGCTAGACCGATGGGTAGATTGATTCAAGAGAAGGTGAAACAGCCGCTGGCGGAGACTTTACTGTTTGGCGACTTAAAGCATGGCGGAGAAGTGTTGTTGGATATTGAAGGGGATGAATTGGTATTTCGTCAAGATGAAATGGTAGAATGACAGAGATTATTAAAATAGTGCCAGAATAAAAGTAGGCAACAATAGCAGACAACAGAGGAGAAAAAGATGAAAAAACTGAATAAACTGGTTTGGATGGGGGTCATGATGGCATTGCCTTTTGCCGCTTCGGCAGATTTGAGTACGGAAGTGAAGCAGGCGTTGGCGACCAATAATACTACGATAGAGTCTTCATTGACGGATATTTCCAAAAACATGGCGGCAATTTTTGCCCATCGCAGTCTTGCACCAGCGGCAACTTTAGGCGGTGGTGTCTTTGGTGCCGAAATTGGCTTGGATGTGAATGATGTCGATTTAGATACGGCGCCTTTAAAGAAATTAGTAAATGCTGGGGGATCTCAGTTAGAGAGTAAATATGATATTTCAGCGATTCCTGTCCCCACTTTGAGCGCGGCTTTTGGTTTGCCAGTGTTGCCTTTAGATTTTGCGGTCAACTACTTACCGAGTGTCAGTGGAACCAGTTTAATGAGTGCCGAAGTGAAATATGGAGTGATTGAAGGCGGGGTGGCGTTACCTGCGGTATCGGTCTCAGCTAATTACAGTACGGCAACGCTTGCAGATACTTTTGATGTGACCTCTTACGGTGCAGATGTATCGATTTCTAAAGGCTTTGGGGTTGGTGTGAAGTTTGTGCCTTTTGCAGGGGTGGGGTATTTGAGCAGCAATATGAGCATCAATGATAAGGCGAAGCCTGCTGCAACAACCATTAAAACCTCTTATGATTCAACTGCGACCAAGCTGAAAGTGGGGGCAGCAATTGAGTTGGGCGTATTTAATCTAGTCGGTCAGTGGGATAAAATTGGAACCTATTCTGCCTATAGTGCTAGAGTGGGACTTAAGTTCTAACAGCATTGTCGATTTTGAGCGTTAAGATAAAAACCGCCTAACTCTGGCGGTTTTTTTGTTTTTGGCATGGTTTGTGTTAGCTGAATTGGAAATGATAGACAATGAGGAGTATAAAAATGTCTAGTGAGGTTAATCAACGAGAAGTGACTTTCTCGGAAAATGAGTTTATTGTCTCTAAGACGGATTTACGAGGGACGATTACCTATGTGAATCGTACTTTTATGAAGGTATCCGATTTTCCTTCGATTGAGTTGATTGGTAAACCGCATAATGTGATCCGTCATCCTGATATGCCAAGAGGGGCGTTTCGCTCTTTATGGGAGACGCTTAAATCAGGTAACGAGTGGTTTGGGTTTGTGAAAAATAGAACAAAGGATGGGGGATATTATTGGGTTTTTGCCAATGTGACGATTGATTATCGAGAAGGCAAACCTATAGGTTATTACTCTGTCCGCCGTCCAGCACCAAAAGGCGCCTTGGCGATTATTGAACCTATTTATGCAGAGATGCGAGCGATTGAGTCAGGCAAATCGCCTGCAGAGGGCGCACAGACCTCAATGGCTTATTTAGAGTCGCTTGTTAATGAGAAAAAAATGAGTTATCGGGATTTTATTTTACAAACTTATGTTGAGCATGCCTCAGGCGAGAAGGAGTAAGTGATGCGTAAACACCATATCAGTGGAAATATTCCTTTTATCAAGTCACAAATTAACCTTGTCATGGGGTCGTTTGTTCTTTTGGTTTGGGTTTTTGGCCTCAGCAGTTTTTATGAGCTTGGGTTTAGTTATTCGATAATGATGGCTATGTTGCTGGTTGTGCCTATGGCGATTTATTTTGCAATTCGGTGTAAGAGACCATTGAATGTCCTTCAAGAGGTGCATAAAGCGATCAATGAAGCCAAGAAAGGGAATACGCATTATCGTGTAACCAATACACGAGGAATGGGTGAAGTAGGGTTGATTGTTTGGGATATGAATGACCTGCTTGACCTTATTGAAACCTATTTTAAAGATGTCTCAACCTGTTTTAAGAATGCATCAAATCTTGATTTTAACCGTCCAGGTTTGGTGACGGGTATGCCAGGGGATTTTAAATCTTCATTGAAAAATATCAATGTGGCATTGAAATCGATGAGAAAGGCACATGATTTTTCGGTGAGAAATCGATTATTAAGTGAGTTGCATAAGTTGAATTCGACTTCCCTGTTATCCAATTTATTAAATAATCAGCAAGATGTGCAGAAGGTGTCACAGGATGTAACCGAGGTGGTAGATTTTGCGGGGCAGAATAAAGATCAAGCAACGGCAAGTTTGCAAGCCGTCAATACAATGGTGCAGGTTCTCAGTACAATGAATCAGCAGATGGCTTCTTTGGCGAATCAAGCAGAAGCTTTGGATACTGCCAGTCAGTCGATTGGACAGACGCTCTCTGTGATTTCCGATATTGCCGATCAGACAAACTTATTGGCACTCAATGCGTCGATTGAGGCAGCGAGAGCAGGTGAGCATGGTCGAGGGTTTGCGGTGGTGGCTGAAGAAGTGCGTAAATTGGCTGAACGCACTACGGAGAGTACCGCTGAAATCAATACGGTTGTGAGTCAACTCAGAAATAGTATTTCGGCCATGGTGAATGAAAGTGAGAAGGTGGGCTCTCAGGCGCAAGAGGTGAGTGAAGAGATTGATGGCTTTAGTCAGCAGTTTTCCCATGTGGCGGAAAACTCACAAAAAATGCTCGCCATTTTGCAACAGAATAGTGACCAGTTGTTTGCCGCTTTGGTGAAATTGGATCATATCTTGTATATGCAGAGAGCGTATGTTGCCGTTGAACATCTTGGTGAAGGAGATGAAGCGAAGGCTGTACAGGTGGATCATCATAGTTGCCGTTTAGGAAAATGGTATGAACAAGGCTATGGTAAGCAGGCCTTCTCTCATCTGCCCGCCTATAGTGAGTTAGAACCTTGGCATGCACAGGTGCATGATGGGGTAAGAAAGGCGATTGAGTATAGTCGGTTAGATTGGATTAGAGAAGACAAGGTGCTACATCAAGTATTGGATGAGATGATGAGAGCGGATCAAGGTAGCCATAAAGTGGTAGAGTTGATCTCTCGTTTGGTGACTGAAAAATATTCAGAACCAGTAGAGACAAAGCGTTTGAATTAAGAGTAAATCCGCTTTACTTTTTCTAAAATCCCCAGTCCTGCTATCTATTTGGGCATGTAGGACTGGGGATTTTGTCATTTTGAAGAAGTTTTAGGGCAGAACGAAGCCGATGGTTTCGTGGACTTTGGTTAAGGTCTGTTGTGCCTGTTCTCTGGCTTTTTCTGCGCCTGTTTTTAGAATCTGCTTCAATTGCGTTTCATCTTCTCGAATCTCGGCATAGCGTTGCTGCATCGGCTCAAGATAGTCAGCGACCAGTTCACCTAGTTCTACTTTTAAGTGTCCGTACATTTTGCCTTCAAAGTGCTTTTCAACTTCTGCGATGGAGAGGCCGCTGATCACTGAATAAAGCGTGATGAGGTTGGAGACACCGGGTTTGTTTTCAAGGTCATAGGTGATCTCACTGCCTGAATCCGTCGTGGCTTTTTTGAATTTTTTGATAATCGTTTTGCGGTCATCCAGCAGGCCGATAAAGTTATTTTTATTGGTGTCGGACTTGGACATTTTGCTGGTGGGGTCTTGCAAGCTCATAATGCGTCCGCCTGAAGTGGCAGGGGGAATGTAGGGTTCGGGGACTTTAAAGAGTTCGAAGCCATATTTATTGTTATAACGGTGAGCCAAGTCACGCGTGAGTTCCAAATGCTGCTTTTGGTCTGCACCCACAGGCACCATTTCGGTTTGGTAGAGCAGAATATCGGCGGCCATGAGTACGGGATAATCAAACAGACCGACATTGATGTTTTGGGCGTGTTTTTGAGATTTGTCTTTAAACTGCGTCATGCGGCTGAGTTCGCCCATGTAGGTGCCGCAATTGAGTACCCACTGCAGCTCGGCATGTTGTGGTACATGGGATTGAATAAAGACGGTGCTTTTTTCTGGGTCAATGCCTGCGGCCAAGTAGAGGGCGACAAAGTCTAAACTGCGGCGAGCCAAGTCTGCTGGGTCTTGTTCCACGGTGATGGCATGCATATTGACCAATGAAAAAAGGCACTCATAATCATCTTGCATCGCCACCCAGTTTTTAATCGAGCCGATATAGTTGCCAATCATTAAATCGCCTGACGGCTGGATGCCGCTAAATAGAATCGGTTTTTTACTCATGGAAAGTCTCTCTTTTTGTCAATTGTGGGCGTATTTTCGCATAGCTTAAAACAGAGGGGGAAGGATTTTGTGACTTCGCTGTTGATACGCTCGATAGCCACAGATCTTTTCCGCCAGGAGGCGTTCTTCATAATGCAGTTTAATCAATAGATCAAGTGTCAATAGGCTCATCCAGAGCCATGGCCAGCCGAGCGGTTGGGTGAGCACCATGGGCCAAAAAAAGAGCAGAATGGAGGAGTACATCGGGTGGCGAATCCAGCGATAGGGGCCATGTTCGACCAGTTGGCACTGTGAGTGTGGGTCGGGAACGACATTAAATCCACCCACTCGCATCACCCAAACGCCCCAGCCGCCTAAAATCACGGCGAGTATGGCTGTGAAGGCCGTCCATTTTGGGAGCGACTGCCAAGGTAAGGAGAGCACCAAGAGCCCAATCAACAGGAATTGAAAGAAAACAAGGCTGTATGAAATGAACGGGCGGTGAATTTTCGTAACTTTAGACATAGATTTTAGTTTTAAAACTGGATGGGAAAACGGTTAAAATAGCTTGCAACTACTCAGTTGACACGGGTAACTGCTCAGATTGCTCCTGAAATTCGTCAATTCAAGGCGGGAAATGTGAGTTTACAAGTTGTAAATGACCATTTTCCAACGCAGAAGTGGCGGATTTCAGGGGTGAGCTGAGTCGTTACAATAGTTTTTTATTTTAACCATCTCAATGGCCTTTATGCAGAGAATTATACGAAAAGTCAGCTCCATCTTCTCTTCCCGCACGGGAGATGAAGAGTCGCTTGAATTTGCCGAAGGGCAGGAAAGTTCATCTTCAGGCATGCAGCATCATACGCCTGTCATTGTGCCTCGCCGTGAACACGGCATTTCTCGTAAGCATATCGATAAGAGTGCATTGGATGTCTTATATGGTTTAAAACGAGCGGGTTTTGAGGCCTATCTAGTCGGAGGAGCAATTCGAGATCTGCTATTGGGGTTGTCGCCAAAAGATTTTGATGTAGTGACCAATGCCAAGCCTGAAGAGGTGAAAAAGGTGTTTAAATCTCGTTGTCGCTTGATTGGACGGCGTTTTCGCTTGGCGCATGTGCGGTTTGACCGAGATATTATCGAAGTGGCGACTTTTCGAGGGCAAGCTGAGGACAAACCATCATCCAAGTCTAAATTTGAAATGAAAAAGCCTTTTCGTCGTCGTGGACGCAAGCCTGCACTGGAAGGACGAGAGGTGGATGAGCATGGTCGACTGATTCGAGACAATGTCTATGGTTCTATTGATGAAGATGTATGGCGACGTGATTTTACAATCAATGCTCTCTATTACAATATTCAAAATTTCTCGATTGTGGATTATGTCGGTGGGGTGGAGGATATTCAGGCACGGCTGATTAAGTTGATTGGTGAGCCTGAACAACGCTATCGAGAAGATCCTGTTCGCATGATTCGTGCGGTTCGTTTTTCAGCTAAATTGGATTTTAAGATTGATGAGGCGACGCAAGCACCAATTCCGAAACTTGGGCATCTGTTAGAAGAGGTGTCGCATGCTCGGATGTTTGAAGAGGTGTTAAAACTCTTTCACAGCGGTGTCGCACAAAAAGTTTATCAGCAGTTGCAAGATTATCAACTGTTTCGTTTTCTCTTTCCCATTACGGCAGATTTGATTGAGGCTGAGAAGGCTGGGGCGGCGACTGATGCGGTGACGGAAAAAATTATTCTGGCAGCATTAAAAAGCACCGATGCCCGTATTCAAGAAGGCAAGCCAGTCAATCCATCATTTTTGTTTGCAGCGATGTTGTATCAGCCGATGCGTCTACGACAAGCGCAGTTAGAGGCGATGGAGGGTTTAAATCCTAGAGATGCATTTTTTGCGGCAGCGAGCGAAGTGCTCGATCGTCAAAATTTCTCCACCGCTATACCAAAACGC
>JALUXI010000293.1 GCA_027019045.1 Piscirickettsiaceae bacterium
AGAATGAACAATTTTGCAGTGCGCTGGCAATATGGCAAGCAATATTGGCGTTTGGCAATTCATCTGATTTTTAAAACCAAGCACTTTGGGGTGAATAATCTTTGGTGGGCACAACAACCGAGTGCCATTGGCTGGCACTGGTGGCAAATTCTGTGGGGTGTGTTGACAGTGATGCCGATTGTTCGGAATTATCAATCGCTAAAAGTGAGAAGTTGTTTAGGTTGGATTCCTCAATCAGAATGCGAGGCATTGGGGTTTGCGAAAGAGATTGAACAGGCTGCACAGAGAAAGGCTTAAGTCGATTTTAACGCACGAAAAAAGAGCAGGACTGGGAATTTTGTCAATTTTACCAGTCCTGCTCTTTTTTTTGTGCTCGTTTTGGTTGGGCTGAGCGGTTTTTTAGTTCAGTTCTTTGTAGTCTCTGCCTTTTTGGGCTTCAACTTCAGCTGGGAGGCGGTAGCCTGATTCTAGGTTGTTGGCACCCATGGTGAGGTAGAAGCCGATGGTGCTAGTATTGGCGGTAAAGTAACGCATGCCCAGTTGGAAACCGCCGACAAAGTAGTGGATACCGACAAAGGGTGAGCTGATATCGGTTTCAAGTTTGCGGTAGGAGTTGCTGTCTTGCGAAAGTTTAGCATAACGGTAGCCTCCTTCAAGTAGGAGAAGGTTGCCACTGTCAGTCGAGTGGTAGATGCCGCCCATTGCTGACAGCGGGAAGCCAGATAAAGTGGTATTTGAGTAGGTTCTATTGCCGCTATCGCTTGCAGAGATCATGTCTAGTCCGCCCCCAAAAAAGAGGTGGGTAGTAAAGTAGCGGTAGGCTAGACTGAGTCCAAAAGTGGTGGGGTCGTAGTTAAGGTCTTTACCTTTATAGGTACCTGTACTGGTTTTATATTCAGCTTCTTCATTAGGGGAGCCGCCGGCAATAAAGCCGAGGCTCCAGATGCTACCTTCTCGATAGAATTGACGATATTTGGGGGAAAAATATTTGCGATGGATTTTTTGGTTTTGTGCTAATAAGAAGTGATCCTTGATAATTTGATACTCAGGGTCGTGGTCGGCTTGCTGAACTTTTACCTGATAGGTGCCTACTGCCAGTTTGGGGTTAACATAGTCTTCACTGCCTTGGTAGAGTGTTTGACCTTTTGGTGAGGTGACGACTAGTTCATCATCACTATCATCTAGCTCTAGTTGAGCTGAGCCGTAGGTGAGTTTTTCAAACTGTTTAAAAATATAGCTGTCAAAGCCAGGAGTGAGGTGAAGGCTTCTGGTAAAGCCGGGGTATTGTGCTTTGCCGTGTAAAACTAGGTTGTAAGTTTTATTACTGTCAAGCTCGACAGGGATCTCTTCTGGCGTGGTGATGGTGGCAATGGTGTGGCCGTTCTCTTTAAGTTCTGCTACAAATCCTCCGGGCTGGGTGCTGACATAGATTGTTGAGTGGGTCGAGCCTTTTATAAAGGTTTTAAGCAGGATGGGTTTTTGGTTAATCATCAGATAGATGCGTGTAGTAGTGGGTAGCTTGACGACTACCATACGCCCAATTTCATCAGTGGTGCCGACGGTTTGATTGATTTTGACTTCAATATTGTTAATCGGTGTAAGCGTTTTGCCATCCAGTAGATAAACGGCATAAACTTTACCGTCTTTGGTAACGGCTGTTTTAATCTGTTGTGTTATTTGTTGAAGTAGTGTGTCAAAATAGGATTTAAAAGTGTATTTTGCTCCATTGAGCAGGAGGGTTTCGTCTGCGATTTGATGTTTTTGGATCTCCGTATATCCTTTTTCAATTAGGTGGATGCGTGAGGAGAGGTCATGAATATTTTGGAGTTCATTCACGATAACTAAGGTGGAGGCAGTTCTTTTGGCTTTTGCTTTGATTTTTCGTACGGTATCTTTATCGGCATGAACCACTGCATAATAGGTTTGCTTGCCAAATTGTCCTTGTTTTTCAGTTTGAGTATTTTCTAATTCCACGGCTGAGAAGGTGGCAGATTGTACGCTCTGCTGACTGTTAAAGTTGGAGGCAACTTGTTCTTTGTTTTGAGACTGGTTAAGAAGCAGTTTGGATGAGGTCTTTTTTTGGACTAGGGTCAAAATTTGATTGGCGAGGTCAATGCGTGCATTGGCAACGGCTTGTTCTGGGGTATCACCTGTACCGATGCCATAATAGGAGTCGCCTTGGCTGGCATAATCATTTCTCAGTTGGTTGATCTTTTGAAAAATTTCGGCATCATTGGTTTTGGATTGAAAGAGTGCGCAGCCATTAAGTATCAAGCTGACCAATGTTAGAAGACTAAGAAGGGCGAGGGGTTTTAGGTAGATTAAGCTGTTTTTCATAGATGTCAGACTCCTTGAGATAGAGGGTTGTTTTTGCGTATCTTAGCATAGTGTGTATGGATACAAAAAGAGGTCGATAGACAACTACGACCTCTTTTAGCCTTTTTCTAGATTGATGGAGCCGTTATGAGGCTTCTTTATGTCGATCTTTATGCAGTAGCTCGGCTTCATATTCATCAATCAGTTTATTAAGTAGTCCAAAGAGTTCAGAGGATTCTTCTTCAGCTATGCTGAAATCTTTGATCAGCTCTTTTTGATGACGAATCAATTCAAAGTCTTTCTCTTCATTATAGGTGTCTTCATCAGGCAAGAAGTTTGTTGCATGAATAAGCGCTTGGTGAAGTTGGTGGTGAGGTGTTTCAAGTTGCATAAATGCGGGGAACTGATTTAAAGGCTCGTCTTGTTCATGATTTTTGGATGCATGATACCATTTTCCAAACTGACAGTGTAAGTCGTCTGATAGTGGTGCTTTTTTAAACCCTCTAAATACGCTACTGTAGGCTGTGTTTTTAAAGATGATATGTTGGAGTTTAAGTAGGGATATCCAGAGGGTTGTATAAATGGAGAGTGCCATTTTATTGGTATATTCAGCGTTGTCATCCATTTGTTGAAGTATATTTTTGAAGTTGTCCATAAAACTTTTGACTTGGCTGGCTGTTTCTGTCATCTGTTTTGAACGCTCAAAGGTGGCTTGACTGCTAGTTTGTAGTTGTTGGATTGATTGGGTGACTTCATTAGCGGCTTCTTGTGTTTTTTGTGAAAGAGATCTGACTTCATCGGCGACTACGGCAAAACCTCGTCCATGCTCTCCTGCTCGTGCTGCTTCAATAGCGGCATTGAGAGAGAGAAGATTGGTTTGTTCAGCAATGTCTTTAATGAGATTGATGACATTGTTGATATTTGAAGTCTGTTGCTCTAGTTCTGTAATGACTTTATTAGAAGCTTGAATATCATTAGTTAGGCGATCAATCTCTTGCATAATTGATTGCATATCTTGCACGCTTTTTTGTGCAGCATTGGCTGTTTCTTCACTGGCTTTGCGGATGGTTTGGGCTTTTTCGTTGGTTTTACTTAGGTCTTCACCTATGATCTGTAAACCAGAAGTGATTCCTCCCCCCATTTGACCCAGTTGGTTGTTAATTTTAATACGGTTCATAAAGGCTTGGTTATATTTCATGGCTTGTAAGGGTTCATTAAGTTTTTCAGCACTGGATTTAAATACACCCATAAAGCCGCGTGTGATAATGGGGCGGTTGAAGATGCCATGACTGGCTTTTTCAATAGGGGTTTCAATTTCCCGCATATAGGCATCCACTTGATCTAGGAAGTAGTTGAGGTCATCTACTAGCTCTTTGAGGACGCCATGATCTTTGAATAGTACCATACGGGTTTCAAGTTTACCTTCGGAGGCTTCTCTGACAACCGCGGTAATTGAACGGATATTGCTTCGGATTTTTCTCACTAAAACGAAAATATACCAAGCTAAAATAAAGTTCACAAGTGAGATGAGCATGACGGGATTGAAACCATAAAAAATCAGTCCAGAAATGAGAGAGACAAAGAAAAGGACGATAGAGGCAACATTGGCATATTGAATTTTGTTCAGTGAGGACTGTTTAGAGAGAAAAGATGAAGTCTTCATAGGTCATTTCCTTTGCTTTAAGTTGTTTCATCAGGTGGGCTTCTGCTTTTTCCATGGATTGAGTTTGTTCAATATGCAGGAGCTCTTGATAAAGTGGGATGATTTTTTCTAGTTTTTTGGGGTCTGCCGATCGTCTATCGGAATGATAGCCTGTGATTTTTCCTGTGATAGTATTAGTCGAGGGGGTGACATGGGCAAAAACCCAATAGTATGCACCATCTTTTGCTAGGTTTTTGACATATCCCCAAAACTCATCTCCTGCTTTGAGGTGTTCCCAGAGCATTTTGAAAACGACTTTAGGCATATCGGGATGACGAATGATATTGTGCGGCTGTCCAATGAGTTCTTGCTCTTCATAGCCACTGATTTTAATAAAGTAACGGTTAACATAGAGGATGTTACCGACAAGATCTGTTTTTGACACAATAAAGTGTTCACTATCAAGTTTGCGCTCTATTGAGTTTGGAGTGGGTTTCATAGTTTTCCTTCTTTTCTTTTAGAAGTTGGATTGAAGATTTAAAAGCACGATGTATGCCAATTACCGCTTTCCATTGCCGCCTGCTTTTAGTAATAGGTTATCTAGCCAGCGACTAGGAAGCCATCTTTTTAAAAAGGCAAAAAGTTTGGTGGGAAAGGTAATGTGATAGCGGAGCTTGGCGGGAGTATGCGTGATAGCATGTTCAACTGCTTGGGTGACGGCTTCGGGTCCAAGGGTAAAGGGGGCTTTTCCCTCTTCAGCGGAGAGGCGTTCGATCATTGCTTGATAGCTATCACGGTGAACAGAGTGCTCGGCATCAATCCATTTTTGAAACTGTTGATAAGCATTGTGGCGGAATTGAGAGTGGATCGGACCGGGTTCGATCAGGATGACTTCTATTGTTGTGTCGTGAAGTTCTAGGCGTAGTGTATCGGCTAAGCCTTCAATGGCAAACTTTGAAGCATTGTAAGCGCCGCGATATGCCATGGTAGCAAAACCGAGAATTGAGCTGTTATAAATAATCTTGCCATGCCCTTGTTGTCGCATCACAGGCAAAATCAGGTTGGTGAGGTGTTG